>JAPOVT010000023.1 GCA_026708015.1 bacterium | reverse complement strand
GTCGGTGTAGGACACCCGCAGGCGCAGCCACCGGCCCGCGTCGCCCACCGGCACCGTATAGGCGGCAGTGCCGTGGCCTGTGCCCGTCGCCGCCGCCCACGGACCCGACTTCGCCGACGACACCTGCCATTGCAGCGTCAAAGCATCGGCGGCCGGGTCGCCGTCGGGATCGCCCGACACGCCATCCAGCTTCAGCGTCGAGCGGCCCGCCACCGCCACACCGGCCAACGCCACAGCAGCGTCGCCCTCGTCCACATCAGTCACCGTCACCGACACCGGCTGGCGCACCGTCGCCGCCACACCGGACGCGCCCACAGAAGTAGCGGTCACCACCATCGCCACCAGGCCGCCCGGCAGCGCCTCACGATCCACGCCGGTGCCGGTGTAGGAGATCTGGCCCGACGACGTGTCGACCGTGAACCCGTCGGGCGGGTTCGGGCCCGCCAAGCCACTGGGCCATCTCGCAGGCCGCACGCCCTCGAGCCCGTAGGTGATCTTGTCGCCGTTCGCGTCCGACGCCACAACCGGCGACCCCACCGCGACCGCCGTGGTCGAGCCGTTCGCGTTCTCCGCCAACGCCAAATCCTTCGGCACCGCAGCGAACACCGCATCCGCAGGGTCCGACACGCCAGCAGCCACAGCGAACACCGGCGACAGCGCAAAGAACGAGCGCTGCTGCGACGCGGCCACAGTGCCCGCAGAGGTGCTGTCGAAGAGCGGAGTGCGGCCCGCAGCAGCGCTGTTGAGCACGCCGATGCCCGCCCGGGTCTTGCCCAACTCGAAGCCGGTGCGCTTCGTGCCGTCACGGGCGGTGCCGGTGAAATAGCCCGCCGAATCCGGCGCGACCAGGCCGCCGGCCTCGTTGCGAGGCCGGTCCTGGAGGGCCCACTCGGCGGTCGTCGAATAAAACGCGCTGTAGCTGCCGGCCGCCGTCAAATCAGCGTCGGGATCCTCGGCCAGCCACACAATCGGCACTGCATCGCCCGCGTCGGCCCACGCCGAGCCGGTCCGCATCGCGGTGTGGGCGCGGGCGTCGGCCGATGCGGTCGACCCCACCACCGACACCAAGCCTCCATAGGGTTTCAGTGCCTCATGGCCACCGTGTGCCACCACGGAGCGCACGAAGTCGTCATAGGCATCGATGCCCGCAGACTGGGCGTTGCGCGTGTCGGAAGTGACGAACAGCAGCCGGAACCTGTCGCCCGGCCCGGCGTCGTGGGGCAGCAGCGGCCAGTCGGCGGGCACCTCCAGCGCGCCGGTCTCGTCGTCGGCGATCACAAACCCCGCGTCGCCGGGCAACTGGCGGACCTCGCGGTCCGGCGCCCGCGACCCCGTGGCGAACGCAACGCTCACGAACGGCTGCGAGCGATCCTTGTTGTCGACCGCGGTGAAATCGACCACCGCCGAATCCGCGGCAGGCCCGAACCGCAGCGCCGGATTCTGGACGCTGTGCGAGCCGCTGGTCAGCAGCGTCACACCGCTGTCGGACTTTGTTGTGTCCAACGCGACCGTGAAATCGACGCCTGCGACCGCGCCCGCCGTCTCCAACGGCACCACCAGCTCGCCGCCCGCCGCCACCGGGTGCTGGAGCGCGACCGTCACCTCCGCTGTGCCGCCCTTCTCCGCCACCGCTGCGGAACTGACGATGATCGTGACCCCGTTGGTGCGCCGCACCGCGGCCTGCGCCGATCCCGCCGACACCGCATACGGACCGGGCGCAACCGTCACCGACACCGACCCGTCGGGCTGGGCGCCGTTCTTGGTCGCGGTCGGCACCCAGAGCTGCACCGACAAAGCATCTGCGGGGACCGTCACCTTGCGTGTGCCCAACTGCTTCACACCGTCCACCCTGTCCGGGACATAGCCGCCCGTCTGCGCCACCGTCAGCGCCACCTCGACCGGCCCGCTGCGATTCGGGGTCGCCGACACGAAGAACCCGGCCGCGTCGCCCTCGAACACCGGCCCCGACGGGCCGGTCACCGACACCGTCGGCGTCGCCGACGCGTCCACGATCCTCACCGACACCGGCGTCGAGAACTCCGCCGAGGTCGCAGGACCGGTCTGGACGTTCGTGCCGGACTGGGCTTTGAACGCCGCCGCGTCGCCCATCGCCACCGACACCGTCTCCTCGCCCTCCGCGAACCGGTCGTCGACCGCGGTCAGCACCAGAGTCGCGGTCTGGGCGCCAGCACCGCGAAACGACACCACCGGCGCCAGCGTGTTCCCCCCCGACATGGTCACACCCGTAGACCCCGGCTTCACCACCAGCGTGTAATCCGCCCACGGCACCACACCCGCCCCCGACACCGCCAACGGCACATCGATCCGCTCCCCGGCCGCCAAAGCCCGCCCCAGCTCCAGCACGAACTCCACCGACCGATGAGCGGCCCCGACCGAAGCCGGCTCGAACACCACCCCGTCGCCCGCCGTCGGCTGCAACAGCTTCACCGCCACCGACGTATCGGTCACGAAGATGTCGAAAGCGCCGTTCGCTGGCTTGCCCTCCTCGGGGCGGGCGAATGCGAACCCCGGCGGATCGGTCCCCACCGACACCCGCGCGACCTCGGTGTCCTCCACCAGGTCGTCGTCCGCGGCCGACACCTCCACCGATGCCGACGACTGCCCATAGGGCACGAACACCGAGGACGGCAGCACATCGAAATCGCCTGCGGCCGTCGACTTGAAGTCATGGCTCAGCGGCACCCTCACCGGCCCTGAAGCCGAACCCAGATCAATCTTGAGCGACCCCGACCTGCCCTCGGCCAGCGTCAGAACCACCAACGGCTTGTCATCTGATGTCTTCCAGAAGCCCGACACGGCGCGGTCGTCGGCCTCGTCGTCGGCGATCAGCACCGACGTGGTCACATCATGGGTGGTGCCCGCATCGCCGTCGTCGAACGGATCCAGACCCAGACCGGCGCTGGTCGACAGCGAGCCCGCATCCAGATCGCCCAACGTCACCACCACCAGCTCGTCCGCTCCGTCGGCATCGCCGCCCGCCGTCGCATCGCCGCTCTGATCGCCCGCGTCGCGCCCCGTGGAGGAGAACGTCAGCGTCGCAACCTGCACCACATCGGTGGCATGACCGGTGAACGTCAGGATTGGCGCGGCCGTAGTCGCGCTGGTCAACGCCACACCGTCGCCCGACGCCGACAGCGTGAAATCCCGGCCCGATGAGCCCGCCAGCACCGTCCCCGTCGTGGTCGACAGCACCAGCGGCACCTGCGCCTTGTCGCCCGCCGCCAACCGCCGGCCCAGCGACACCGTCGCCGTCACCGAACTGCCCGCCCCCGACGACACCGCCCCCTCGATGCCGCCGCCGCCGCCGACCCGCACCGTGATCGCCTCGATGTCGTCGTCGGTGATCTTCACCGTGGCGCTGTTGCTGGCGCTGTGCGCCGCGGCGCCGCCGGCGACGTTGGTTACCAGGCTGCCGCCGGTGAGCGTGCCCAACGCGACCGTGACGGTCTCGCCGACATCATTGCCGTCGTCGTGGGCGGCGGGCGGCGTGAAGGTCACGGTGGCGGACTGGACGGTCTTGGCGGTGTCGGAGGTGCCGGTGAAGGTCACGGTGGGGGTGTCAGTAGCAGGCCCGGTCAGCACCGCGCCGTCGGGAGTGCCCTTGAGCGCCACCGTCAACGCGGTGCCCGCGAACCCGGCCGTCACCGTCAGCGGCACGGCCACCTTCTCGCCCGCGATCAGCTTCCGGCCCAGCGACACCGTCACCTCGGCAGCCTTCGCGGCGTCGCCCTCGGTGACCGTGCCGCCGCCGGTGAGCGACACCACCGTCGGGTCGTCATCGGCCACCGACACGTCCACGTCGGCCACGGTCACCGAGCTGTAGCCGCCGCCGGCGAAGCCGTGGGTGACGGCGGCGGCACGCGAGCCGCCGGGGTCGTCGTCGTCGTTGGCCACCCCGCCCACGATGACGGTCTGCGGGGCGGACCATGTGATCGGGGTGAAGGTGAGCGTGATGCTGTTGGCGAGCGTGGCTGCGGATTTGCCGACTTTGGCGACGGCAGGCTTGCTGCTGGCCACCGTCACCGTCACGTCGGAGGTGGGCTGGGACGCCAGCTTCAGGGTGTAGGAGGCCGTGTTGGTGTTGCCGGCCGCCTCGGTGAGGGTCAGGCCGCCCTTCGGAACGCCGCCCAGCACTCCGGCGGCGGTCTCGTCGTCGGACACGGTCACCTTCACCGACGGCGCCGAGCTCACCCCCGTGTAGTTCGCCACGGTGTGGGTGACGGTCACGGTCTCCGCGGCGGCGTCGCGGTCGTCGACTGGGGTGACCGTCACCTTCTGGGCGGTGTCCCAAGAGCCGTTGGTGCCGCCGGTGAAGCGCAGCGCCCTGCCGACGGTCACCGCGCCGGTGTCGGGCGAGATCGGGGTGACCGTGACAATGGTGCCGCTGCCAGGGTCGGTGGTAAGCCACACCGAATACTCCCCGGCGGCGCCGCCCTCGGCGAGCGCCAGCGCGAGCGGCGACACCTCGACCGCCGGGGTGACGGCGTTGATCGTGAACGATCCGGTGATGGCCGGGCAGCCGCCTCTGCACGGGGTGCCGCTCTCGCCGCCTGCCCGCGACAGCAGCCGGCCGGCGACGGTGATCTGCACGGTGGTGTCGGTGGCGATGGCCGCCCCGCTGTGGGCAAAGTCGACCACCAGGTGGGCGCCGTTCGTTCTTGCGAATAGGTCACCGGAGTTCTGATCGTGGGTGCGCACCAGCCGGGCGGCGGCCACGGTCAGCCCGGCGGGAGCGCCGGTCAGCGTGACCGACTTGAGCGCCTCGGCGGTGAGCTCGCCGGTGACCGGGTGCCACAGCCGCCCGCCGGTGTTGCGGAAGCTCGTTTCCCCGTGTCCGGCACCTTGGCCGGCACCGGCGAACGACACCCCCACCGGCACCAGTTCCGCCGTGACCGACGACCCGGCCACGAAGCGCCCGCCCGACACCTCGTCGGGGATCACGAAGATGCTGGTACCGGCCGGCGCGTCGTCGTCGATGACCGCCACCGTGATCGACGGCGCCCCCGCCACGCCGGAGTAGCCGGTCACCGCGTGGGTGATGCGGGTGTGGGCGTGGTCGGCGTCGTCGTCGGACGTGCCGGTGACCGTCACCGTCTGGGCGCTGGCCCAGTTGCCGCCCGAGCCGCCGGTGAAGCGCAGCGTGTTCGGCGACAGGCCGATCACGCCCGCATCGGCTGCCGACGGCGTCACCGTCACGGTCACCCCGGTGCCCGGGTCGGTGTTCAGCGACACCCGGTACTGCGCGCCGTCGGTATCGCCTTCGGTCACCCGCATGTGGCGCACCGGCAGCGACACCGCGCCGTCGGCGTGAACCCGCACTCCCGGCACCGACGACCGGTCGTTGTCGAGGATCCGGAAGGCGACCCGCCCCGAGCCGCTGGCGCCGCCCGACACGGTGGTGGTCGGCGACGCCACCGTGTTGCTGGGCCACGACGGGGGCAGCGACACGGTGATCAGCTCGTCGGTGGTGTCGGTGTCCTCAAGCAGGCCCACGACCAGCGTGGCCGCCTTGACGGTGCTGCCCTTGGCCCCAGTGAAGGTGAGCGAGCGGCCCGCCAGCTTCACGCTCGACGGCGACCCCGACTTGAGCGCGAGCGAGAAGTCGCTGCCCACGGTGCCGCCGGCGACGGCCAAGGGCACTTCGAGCACCTCGCCCGCCCCCAGCGCCCGGCCCAGCGTCACGGTCAGCTCGCGCGTGCCCGCGGTCTCGCCCTCGTTCCACAGGAACCTGGGCAGGCTGCGCTCCAGCTTGCCGGTGAGCGTCACCGCGGTCGGGTCGTTGTCGGCCACGGCCACGGTCGCCGAGCCGGTGGTGCCCACTGTGTAGCCCGAGCCCTTGACGACGGCCACCGCAATCGCCCCGTCGGGCTCGTCGGCCTTGTCGTCGGCGGTGGCCACCGCGAACGTCGCCGATTTCTTGCCGGCCTTGATGACCACGCTCTTGCGTCCGGTGGCGCCCGACGCGGCGACATTGCCGGTCTGGGTGACGTCCAGATCGATGCTCAGATCGGCGGTGGGCGCCAGCGTCGACGTCACCGAGAATCGCGCCGGGGCGCTCTCGGCGGTGGCGGCACCAGCAGCAATGGTGATCTCCGGAACGTCTTGGTTGGTGATCTTCACCTGCTGCGGGCTGCCGGCCGGCATAGTGCCGCCGCCCGATCCGCTCACCGACGGCGCCGACTGGCCGCTGCCGTAGGCGATAGCCACGGTACGGTCCGCCGTGCCGTCGAGTTCCTTTGCGGTCAGCACCAGCGTGGCCGCCAGGGCGCCGGCCGCGAAGCGCAGCGCCGGGTTCTGGGCGCTGTGCGGCTTGGACGTGTCGAGCGTGATGCCGGTGTTGACCCCGGCGCCGGTCTTGAGCGCCAGCGTGTAGTGCTCGCCGGCGACCGCGCCCGTCACCGCCAGCGGCACCACCGCGGCCACCCCCTGGGGCAGCGCCGCGCCCAGCGTGACCGTGACCTCGGTGCTGCCCCCGTCCTCGTTCACCGACGCCGCGGCGGAGGCCAGGGTCATCTTCGTCGGGTCGTTGTCGATCAACGTCACCGTCAGCGGCTCGACCGTCACCCCGGCCAGCGTCCCGGTGATGGTGACGGTCTCGTCGGCCTGGTCGACGTCGTCGTCAGTCAGCAGGTAGGTGACCGCTGTCTGGCCGCGCTTCGTTCCGGCCTTGATGGTGAGATCGCTTTGGAAGATGATGGACTTGAAAGCCACCCGGTCCGGCAGGCCCGACCCGCTCGCCTTGAGCGTCACGGTCTTGTCTGCGGCGAAGGCCGAATCGCCTTGCACTGTCGCGACCACCAGCCCGAGATGGGCCGCTGGCCTCTCGTCGAATGCGGTGAAAGTGCTGGTGAGCTTGATGCGGGCGGGCGCGGGGTCGTCGTCGACGACCGTGACGTTCACCGAGGCGATGGAGAGGTCGGAGGTATACACGCCATCGCTGGTCTCGACGGCGTGGGAGATGACAGCCGTGCGGGCCTTGCCCGTGTTGGCGACGTCGTCGTCGACGCCGGTCACGGTGACGGTCTGCGGCCGGTTCGAGTTGGAGGGCGTGAAGGTGAGCAAGGTGGAGGTGCCCGATCCCGTGCCGCCGCTGACCTTGGCTGCCAAGGGATCGTTCGAGGTGACTCTCACGGCGACCCGGCGGCCCCCGGCGGGCTTCCTGTTGATGAACACCTCATATGTGTCGGTGTTGCCGGCCCCCGCCTCGGCGACCTCCGTGCTGCCGCCCGACTCGACGATGGTCACAGCCGTGATGTCGTTGTCGATCACCGTCGCCGACAGCACGGCCGTGGGGGCGCTGTTGTAGTTCCCGCCGCTCGGGTCGTGGCTGATCTCCACCTTCTGGTTGTCCCGCTGGATGGAGTCCGCCACGGTATGCACGTTGACGGTCCGAGGAGTGCGCCACTGTGCCGGCTGCCAGACGAATTGCGCCGACTGCGAGGCGCTGCCAGCGCGGTCGTTGCCGCCCGTCACGTAGAGCACGTCGCGGTCGGCCGAGCTGACCTCCACCCGCACCGTGCTCGACGGCTTGGCGCCAAGGCGGATCTCGTAGCTGTCCACCCGGGCTGTGCCAACGTCGGGCTCGCGCCCCCCGGTCCAGCCGCCGGTCTCGACGATGCGGACCTCCGTCTCGTCGTCGTCGAGCACCGACACGGCCACTGGGTCGATGGTGACTTGGTCCGTGAAGCGTTTGTCGGCGGTGGCCGTGCGGTCGACGAAGTGGGTGATCGTCAGTGACCGGGAGTGGACCGTGGTGTCGGTGTTGCGGCCGTCGTCCTGGCCGGCGTCGTCGACGCCGGTCACGGTGACGGTCTGGGGCTCGGCCCAGTCGGAGGTCGTGAAGGTGAGCTTGGCGGTGGCGCCCGCCTGGCCGGTGGGGCCGCGCACCGTCGCCAGCTTGCCAGTGCCTGCTCTGACATTGATGACGACGTTGCCGGTGGGCTTGGAGTCGAGCACCAGTGTGTACGTGTCGGTGCTGGCGCCGGCGTCGGCCACCTGTGTCGAGCCCTCCGACTCGGTGACGGTGACGCCCGCATCGGGGTCGTCGTCGGTCACTGTAACGCTCACCGTGCCGATCTTGATGTTGTGGTAGGGCTCGTCGGTGTCGGTCGAGACTGCGCTGTGGGTGATGACGGGGGTACGGCCGGCGCCGTCGTCGAATTGGTTCGGCACGCCGGTGACGGTGATCGTCTGGGGGGTGGCCCAGTCGCCGCCCTGCCCGCCGGTGAAGGTGAGCGTGGCGGTGGCGCCCGCCTGGCCGGTGGGGCCGCGCACCGTCGCCGCACCGGCGTCGGGCGAGGTGGCGGTGACGGTGACGGTGCCGACGGGCGGGGTGTTGAGCACCACGGTGTAGGAGTCGGTGCTTCTGCCGTTCTCGGGAACCGTCGTCTCCCCCCCGGACTCGGTGATGGTGACTCCGGCGACGTCGTCGTCGGTGACGGTCGTCTCCACCTTGCCCACGGCAACCTTGGCGTAGTCGCTATCGGCGGTGGTGACCGTGTGGGTGATGTCCACCGTGCGGTTGCCGCCGTTGTCGGCGTTGTCGGCGACGCCGTTGACGGTCACGGTCTGGGGCTCGTCCCAGCTGGCGGGCTGGAACTCCAGCGTGACTGTGGCCCCCGGGTCGGCGCCGACCTTGCTCAGGGTCGCCGCGGCCGCAGAGGCGGATGTGGCGGTGATCGTGACCTTCGCGGTGGGCTTGGAGTCGAGCACCACGGTGTAGGAGTCAGTGCTGGCGCCGTCGTCGGCCACTCTCGTCGAGCCGCCCGACTCGACGATGGTCACTCCTGCGGTCTCGTCGTCGGTCACCGTCACCGCCACGTCGGCGGGCGCAAGATTCCGGTAGACGGTGTCGGTGGTGGCCACCGCATGGGCAATGGTCGCCTTGAGCGTGGCCGCGGGGTTGACCACGTCGTCGTCGACCGCGGTCACGGTCACGGTCTGGGGCTGCCACCAGTTGCTCGAGGTGAACTCCAGCGGGTCCGACAGGGTGATCTTGGGCGAGCCCGACGACGGGGTGACGGTCACCTTCACGGTGGGCCGGCTGTTGAGCCGCACGGTGTAGGCGTCGGTGCGGCCGGCACCGGGGGCCTCGGTGACCGCGGTCTTCCCGTCCGATTGGGTCACGGTGTATCCCGGCGGCGAGTCGGTGACCCGCACCAGCACGTCGGGTCCGGCGCTGACGGCCGACCAGCCGCTGACAGCGTGGGTCAGCGTGGTGGCGTCGTCGCCGGCGGTGGCGTCCACCACGCCGGTGACGGTCACCGTCTGGGGGTCGGCCCAAGTGCCGCCCGAGCCGCCGGTGAAGGTGAGCTGCGTGGGGGAGACGGTGGCGATCCGGGTGTCGAGCGAGGTGATGTCGACGGTGACTGTGGCCCCGTTGCCGGGGTCGGCGCTGAGCCGCAGTGTATAGGTGTCGGGCGTAGCGCCCTCGGTCAAGTCCACGGCGAGCTTCGACAGCCACAGCGACGGGTCGTTGTCGGCCACCTCCACCGATGCCTTGTTCTTGGTGGCATGGGGCACGGCGCCACCCGCCACGCTGGTGTCGGTGCGGGCCGCGAAGGCCGCGGCGTCGCCGAGCGCCAGCGTGAGGGTTTCTGAGCGGCCCTCGCCGATCTTGTCGTCTGCGAGGGTCAGCAGCAGCGATGCCGTCTGGACGTCCGGCGGGCTGTTGGGGTCGACCGCGCCGAAGGTCGCCAGATCGAAGACGGCCACGAAGTCGAGCGAGGTGACATCGAAGTCCGCCTCCTCTTGGTCGCCGCAATCTATGAAGCAGAAGAGACCCCACGCCCATGTGGTCATCGACTTGGTGGGCTTGTACACGCGGCCGCCGTGCAGCCACGTCACGCCGCCGTTCGACGGATCGCGGACTGGGCGGCCCTCGTTGTTGAGATCGCGGGTGTGCCACGAGATCGTCGCTTTGCTGAAGTCGTCGGGGGTGATGTTGTGGCCCTCGAGCCGCAGCGGCACCTCGAGCCGCTCATCGGCTCGCAGCGGGCGGCTCAGCGTGATCGTGAATCCGCGCCGGTTTTTGTTGGTGGTTGTCCGAATCGACTCGATCGATTGGCCTTCGGTCACGTTGGGCCGGCCCTGGTAGGCGATCTCCACCACCGTCGGCTGGGCGTCGGCCACTCTCACCGTCACATCGGCCGCCGAGACCGACTGGTAGGCCGTATCGGTGCTGGTGACCCTGTGGGAGACCGTGGCCGAGCGCGGCGCCAGCCCGGCGTTGTCGGTGCTGTCGTTGACGCCCGCCACGGTGAACCGCTGAGGCCGGTCCCAGTTCGCCAGGGTGAAGACAACCGACGCGGGTGACACCGCCGCCACTCCTGCCTGCGCCACGGGGATGGCTGCCGCGACGGTGACACTGGTGCCCGACGCAGGCGCCGTGGCCAGCCGAACCGTGTAGGCCGCTGACGCGCCTTCGTCGATGGACAACTCGGTCGGCGACACCAGCACTGCCGCGGTCGTCCCGTCGTCGTCGGCCACGCTCACCTGGACCCGGGAGGCCGAGCGCGCCGCGGCCACGCCGGCGCCGAGGCTGCCCAGCGCCACCTGCACCTGCTCATGGGTGCTGTCGACATCGCCGCCGGCCGCAGCTGTCAGCACCGCGGTCTGCGCTCCGGCGCCGGCGAAGACCACCGTGGGGGCCAGCGTGCTTCCGCCGGTCAGCGTGACCCCGGTGTTGATGCCCTGGCCTGCTTTGCGCGTCAGCACCACGTCGCCTGCGGCCACGCCGGTGCCCGACAGCGCCAGCGGCACGCTCACCGTCTCGCCCGCCGCCAGCGGCCGCGACAGCCGCACGGTGATCTCCGCGGTGGCCGTCGAGTCGCCCTCGGCCACCGTGCCGCCGCCGCTCACCGACACCACCAGCGGGGCGTCGTCGTCTTGGACTTGGACGGTCGCCTTCGCAGGCGAGCCGACGGTGTAGCCGTCGCCGGCGGTCACCGTGGCGCTCACCGGCCCGTGGGGCTCGTCGGTGAGGTCGCCGACGGTGGCCACGCTGAGCACGGCTGCGCTCTTGCCGCTGGGGATGGTGAAAGTTGCCGCTCCCTGGTCGCCGGTGGCCACGAAATCGCTCGGCGCCGCCGCGTCGGCCACGGTGAGCTTCACCGTCAGGTCGTACTGCACCGCCGGCTTCGCGCTCACCGTGAACCTCGCCGGCGAGCCCTCGGTCACCGGTCGGCTGGCGGCCGGCGCCACCGTGATCACCGGGTCGTCGTTGGTGTCGGTGATGGCAATGGCCACATGGCTGGGGCTGCCGGCTGTCACCGCTGCGGGCAGGGCGCCCAACTCCAAGGTGAGCGTCTCGGTGGGCTCGTCGATACTGTCGGTGCGAGCCGTGAAGGTGAGCGTGCCCGTGGTGGCGCCAGCGGAGACGTCGATGCTACCGCTGTTCGACAGGGTGAAGTCGGCGGCCGTCGCCTTGCCTGTGCCGGTGCCGGCCGAGCGCAGCCGCACCGGGATCGACACCTTGGCGCCGGGCGCAGCCGTCAGCGTGGCGGTGACGGTGACGGTGCCGCCCTCGGCCACGGTGGCGGCGCTGGCCTTGAGGCTCACGGTGGGCTTCTCGTCGTCGGTCACGGTGACGGTCACCGAGCCCAGGTCGCCGCCGTCGTAGCGCTTGTCGCCCGACGCGGCAGTGTGGGTGATCTGCGTGGTGCGCACGCCGCGTGGGTTGGCGGCATCGTCGTCGACCCCGGTCACCGTCACTGTCTGGGGCTTGTTCCAGTCGGCGGGCTTGAAGGTGAGCGTGGCCGGGGTGACGGTGGCGACCGTGGCGTCGCCGCTGGCCACGGTCACGGTCACATCCACGCTGGGCGCGGTGTTGAGCGCCACGGTGTAGGTGTCGGTGCGGCCGGCGCCGGCTGCCTCGGTGACGGCGGTGCTGCTCGCCGACTCGACGATGGCCGCACCCACCGCCACGTTGGTGATGGTGAGCGCGGCGGCGTTGTCGGCGCCTCGCGCGCCGCCGCTGAGGCCGGTGGGCACGAGCGTGCCCAAGGCGACGGCCGCGGTCTCGCCGGTCTCGGTGTAGCGGGCGTCGTGAGCGGCGTCGAGCCAGAAGGTGGCCGTTGCAGCCGACGGGCCGGTGAAAGCCACCGACATGGCACCGCCGGCGGCGGGCGCGGTCCAGCTCAAGCCCGTGCCGGCGATCTGGCGGAACGTGAAGTCGTCGCTGGCGCCGTAGGAGGCGGTGCCCGAAACGGTCAGAGGCACGGTCAGCTTCTCGCCCGCCACCAGCGCCCGCCCCAGCGTCACCGTGTACTTCTTGCTGGCGCCCTCGGCGATGCTGTTGCCCACGGCCCGGGCCAACGTCACCGTGGTGGGGTCGCCGTCGGCCACCGCCACGGTGGCCGATCCGCTGGTGGACGACACCAGGTACGGGCCGCCGGCCGGGTCCGCTTGTGCCGTCACGGCGCCGTCGGGCTCGTCAGCGGATCGGTCGCTGGTGGGCACGCTGAAGGAGGCCCCGGTGGTGAGCGACACTTCGGGGGTGAGCGTGACGGTGGCGGTGCCGAGGTTGCCTGCGGCCACGTAGCTGCCGGTCTGCGTCACCGTCAGCGCCACCTCGAGGTCTACTGCCGGCGCCGCGCTCGCGCCGATGCAGAACTTGGCCGGACTGCCCTCAGTAACCTTGGCCTGCCCCCCGCAGGGCTGGCCCACCACCACCTTGGCCGAGACGGTGATGGTGTCCTCGTTGCTGATGACGGGAACCCGCAGCTCGCTCGCGGTGGGCCCGGCGCCCTCGGCCACGTTGGTGCCGGTCTGTGCGACGAAGGCGGCGTTGTCGCCCAGCTTGGGCACCAGCAGCTCGCGGTGCTCGTTCGTGTTGTCGTCGACCGCGGTGAGCACCAGCACGGCCGTGCGGGCGCCGGCCCCCCGGAAGCTGACCAGGGGTGCCAGCGTGCCGGCCTTGGTCAGCGTGACACCTGTGTTGACGCCGTCGCCGGTGGCCAGCGCCAGCGTGAAGTCGCCCACATCGGCCGGCTCTTCCACCTCTTCCTTTGCAGGGTCGGTGAGCACCGGCTTGCCGTCGGAGTCGAGCTGTATTTGGGCGAAGGCCAGGGGCACGTCGACGCGTTCGCCGGCGGCCAGCGCCCGCCCCAGCTTCACCTCCAGCTCGGCTGAGCGGTGAGCGGCGGCCACCGACGGATGCTCGGCGATGCCGTACGGGATCGGGTTCTTCAGCGCCAGGGTCACGCGCAGCGAGCCGTCATAGATGATGAAGAAATACAACTGCGTGCCGGTGAATCCGGGCTGGCCGACCGGTCCGAGGGTGATGTCGATCAGCTCGTTGTCCTCGATGGCGGTGTCGGTCTTCGCCGAGAACACCACGGTCGCTTCCGACTGGCCGTAGGGGATGAACACCGAGGTCGGGAAGCTGAAGTCGTCCGCGCCGGCGAAACCCGGCCTTTGCGGCGCGGCGAAATCCGCCCTCAGCGGGCCGGTTCCCGATGCCAGCTTCACCTTGAAGGTGATGTCGGCGCCCTCGTTGACGGTGAAGCCCATGCCGGTCTTATTTCCGCCGCTCACGTGCTCCCAGGTCACCGCCCGGTCGCTGGCCTCGTCGTCGGCGATGAGCACGGCGGTGGTCACGTCGTGGGTGGTGGCGGCCAGCTCGTCGTCGAAGGGGTTCAGGTTCAGCCCGGCGCTGGTGGTGAGCGACGACGCATCCAGGTCGCCCAGGGTGACCACCACCAGCTCGTCGGCGCCGTCACTGTCGCCGCCTGCGGTGGGGTCGCCGCTCTGGTCGCCGGCGTCGCGCCCCGTCGAGGCGAACGTGAGGGTGGCCACCTGCACCGTCTGGGTGCCGCTGCCGGTGAAGGTCAGGGTGGGCGCGGCGGTGGCGCCGCCCACCATGGCCACGCCGTTGCCGGACGCGGCCAGGGTGAAGTCGCGGGCGGCGCCCGAGCCGGTCAGCGCCGTGCCCGTGGCGGTGGACAACCGCAGCGGCACCTGTGCGCTCAGCCCGGCCGGGATCGGCCGCGACAGCTCCACCTGCACCGCCTCGGTGCTGCCCGCCGGGGGTTTGGCCACGGTGCCGTCGAGCTTGCCTTCGATGCTGCCTCCGCCGGTCACCTTCACCACCACCGTCAGGATCTCGCCGCCGATGGTGATGCCCACGCGGTCGGGGCTGCCGGCTGTCACCGTGTCGGGCAGCGTCCCGAACTCCAGCGTGAGCGCCTCGTATTCCTCGTCGGCGCCGTCGTCGACCGCGGTGAACGTGATCGAGCCGCTTGTGGCTCCCTTGGCGATGGTGATGACGCCGCCGTTCGACAAGGTGTAGTCGCTGGCCGCGGCGCTGGCGCCGGCGCCCACCCGCAAGGGGATCCGCAGGGCCACCGGGGTGGCGATGTTCAAGGTGGCGGTGACGGTCAGCGATTCGCCCTCGTCCACGAGGCCGTTGCCGGTCACGCTCAGCGACACCACCGGCAGGTCGTCGTCGGCCAGGGCCACGGTGGCGGCCTCGCCTGCGGCGTCGCCGGGCTTGCCGTCGTCGAACCCCTCAGCGCCGCCGCTCACGTTGGTGCTGAGGGTGTCGGCGTCGAGGTCGCCGAAGGCGATCTTGAGGGTCTCGTCGTCGGCGTCGGCGTCGCCGACGCCGGTTCGGGGGGTGAACACCAACCGGGCCGCCTCGGCGTCCTTGCCGGCGAAGCTCACGGTGGGCGCGGCAGTGTCGGCCTCGACGATGCTCACGCCGGCGCCGGTGGCGGTCAGCGCGTACAGCCGGTCGGCGCCGGAGGTGGCGGTGCCGGTGGCCGAGCTGAGCGCCAGCGGCACATCGACGCGCTCGCCGGCGATCAGCTTGCGGCCCAGGCTCAGCGGCACCGAGACCGGGGCGGTCGCGTCCTGCTCGGTGAACGTGCCCGTCGGCGTGCCGAAGGTGACCACGGTGGCCTCGTCGTCGGCCAGGGCGGTCGACACCCGCCACTGCTTGTCGTAGTCGACGCGGTAGCCGCTGCTGGGCACGACCGACGCGGTCAGCCGCCCGTCGGGCTCGTCGACGTCGTCGTCGATCAGGCGGACGGTCAGCGTCTTCGAGGCGGCGCCCCCGGTGGTGAACGAGACCGTCTTGGCGCCGGCGTCGGCGGGGTTGTGCAGGCTTCCGGCGGCTTCCACCATCACGGTCACGTCGAAGTCGGCGGTGGGCACAACGTCGGAGGTCACCGTGAAGGTGACGGTGCCGGCATCGCCTTCGGTCAGCTTGGCGTCGGTCGGCGCCTTGGCGATGGTCACCTTGTGGGGCGCGGCCACCGTGTACACCGGCGACAGCCCGTACAGCGACAGCGACTGGCTGGTGAGGACACGGTGGCACCCCAGCGGGTCGTACACGGCCGAGCTGAGCACCCCGGCGGCGGCGGTGACGCCCTTGGAGTCGGCGACGGTGTTGCCCAGCGGCTTGCCGAGGGTGTCGACGCCGATGGCAGTCTGATCGTCGCAGGGAATGCCCACCCAGTGGTGCGCGTCGGCGGTGACGGCCAGAGGGCCGGCGGACACCACGACGGCCTTGCCGTTCTCGTCGCGGGCGGCGGCCTCGCTGTCCCAGTCGCCGTCGTAGAAGTCGGCGTAGTCGTCGGCCACCTTGTGGGTGGCGCCCGATCCGCCCAGCCAGTAGATGGGCACGCTGCGGTCGGTGGCGCGGGTGCCGGTGTTGTCGCGTGCGGTCGTCGTGGCGGTCTGCGCCACCGCCCGGTACTCGGCGGCATGGGGATGCACCTGGCGGTGGCCCGCCTTCACCGCGTCCTGCACCAGCTTGTTGTAGGTGGCGATGTCGCCGGAAGTGGCCACCGTCTTGGTGCTGGTGGACAGCAGCAGCCGGAACTGGTCGCCGGGGCCCAGGCCCGCGGGCAGCAGCGCCCAGCCGGCGGGGATCTCGGCGATCGGCACGCTGGGCTGGCGGATGGTGACGACGAGCTCACTCCGTCGACTGTGCTTGGCGAGGCCGTGATTCAGGTTTCCGGTGAGGGTGCCGAGTTTCACGGTGAGGGTCTCGTCGCGGTCGTCGGTGGCGCCGTCGTCGGCGGCGGAGATCGTGATGTCGGCGTCGCGTGATCCTTTCGGTATGGCGACCGTGGCGCCGAGCGCCTTGCCGTCGGGACCGGTGACCGTGTAGTCGGTGCCGGCCGTGGCCGTGCCCGCGATGACCTGTACCGGGATGGCCACGTCCTCGCCGAGTGCGGCGCTGAGCCTCACCGACACCTTGATCGACGACCCCTCGTCCACCTCGTCGGGGCCGTACAAGCCCAGCCTGGCTTCTTCGTCCGCGATGAGGGAGACGATGGCTTCGTGCGGGGAAACAGCCCGGGCATGCTCGTCGGCTTCCAATGCGAGCGAGAAGGTCTCGGAGGTCTCGAGCAGCTTGTCGTCGAGGATCGTGACCTCGAACGACCCTTCCGAGTCGGCCGGGGCCAAGGCCACCGTGCCGCTGGCCGCCGTGTAGTCCTCGCCCGCGGTGGCCGTCGAGTGCTGCTTCATGACCGTCTTCCACGACACCTCGGTCGGCACCAGGGTGGTCCCCGTCTTGACCAGGCCGATCTCCACCGTGCCCCCGTCCTCGAATGCGGTGAACGACGACCTCTTGAATTTCACCGTCGGGCGGTCGGCGGCGTCGGTGATGGTGCCCACCGCGGCACCCTCGGTGGCGCTGGCCGCGAGCGTGAGGCCGGTGGCGGTGACGGCGCCCAGCGTCACCGTGAAGTAGTGGGGGCCCTCGTAAACGTCGTCGGCGGTGGTGGGAACGCTGATCGTGCCGGTCTTGGCGCCCTCCGCGACGGTGATGGTGCCCGCGGTGTTGCGGTAGTCGGCGTTGGCACCGTCGGCGCTGCCGGTGGCGACGCTGTAGGCAGGGTCGGACGACATGGCCCGACCGTCGCTCAGCGTGTAGCTGACCGCGGCACCGCCCTTGGGAGCGGCGACCGGCAGCGTCACCGTGAAGACCGCCGCGCTGCCCTCGGCTGCTGAGGCGGGGGCCACCTTGACGGCGTTGCCGACGCCGTCGTCTTTCAGCGTGAGGCTCACCGAGCAGGCGCCGGCCTGGGTGTCGCAGGTGCCGCGGCCCGCGGCGCCGCCGGGCAGCGACTCGTCGCCTTTGGCGGTGCCGTCGGCGGTGGTCACCAGCAAGAAGGCGCCGCTGCCCGAGCTCGCCGCCGGGATCTGCGCGGTGATGGTGGCATCGCTGGTATCGAGGTCGGGGTCGCCCGCCGGGGTGACGGTGATCTCGGCGACGGTGGCCGAGCCGCCGGCGCGGCCGGCGAAGACCACCGCCGGGTTGGCCGGGTCGGTGACGTCGAGCGTCACCCCCGCAGGCGTGCCCGCCAGTTTCAGCGTGAACGGCCGCGGGTTGATCGCGGGGGTAAACCTCAACGGCACCTTGAGCCTCTCGCCGGCCACGAGCGCCCGGCCCAGCGTGAGGCGCAGGGTGGCGGTGGCGGTGGCATCGCCCTCGGTGAGGGAGGCGTCGGGCGCCGCCAAGGTCACCGTGGTGGGGTCGTCGTCGGTCACGGTGACCTCAACGGCGGCGATCTTGATGCCGTGGTAGTGGGTGTCGGACGACGCCACCGTGTGGGTGATGCTCACCGTGCGCCCGCCGCCGGGATTGTCCACCGCGTCGGGCTTGCCGGTGACGGTCACCGTCTGGGGCTTGGCCCAGTCGGCGGGCTTGAAGACCAGCGACGCCTTGTCCACCGTGGCAATGGCGGTGTCGCTGCTGGCCACGGTGATGGTCACATCGGCGCTGGGCTGCTGGTCGAGCACCACCGTGTAGGAGTCGGTGGGCGTGCCCGCCTCCCCCACCGAGGTGGCATCGCCGCTCTGGGTGATCGTCACCCCGTCGGACGCCGTCAGGGTGAAGGCGCCCACCGCCGGCGGGCAGACGTTCGGGTTGTCGAGCCCGAAGTCGGTGCCGCTGGTGTCGAGAACGCCCTTGCATTTGTCGCCGTCGCCGTCGCCGCCCTCACGTTCGCCGGGCTTCGAGGTGATCGCCTTGTCGGTGACGATCACGAGCCCGCCCACCCGCAGGGTGATCTCGTGGCCGGCCTTGGTGAACGCGCTCTTGCCCGCCGCGGTGAACTGAAGCCTGACCTGCGCGGTGGTCCCCTTCTTCGGGCCGGTCCGCTTGAAGCCCGAGACCGTGAGGCCCTCGGGGGCGTTCACCAACTCCACCGACGGGCCGACTGTGTAGGTCTTGCGGTTGAGGAGGCAGGTTCCGCCCTTCCACACATAGTCGGCGGCCTCGGCGTCGCCGCTCGCATTGGCGAAGACATTGCTGCCGCCGGAGGCGCAGCTGCGGCCGCCGCCGCTGAAGCGGGCGTAGCCCCCGCTGTTCAGCGTGAGGTTGAACACGGCCTCGAACACGCCTTCGGTGCCGGTGGGCTTGAAGTCGGCCTCGCTCACCGACGACGGCGAGATGGTCACCACCGAGGCCTTGTCGTCGACGATCTCCAGATCGGCGGTGGTGTCGGTGCTGTGAGCGGCGAGGCCGCCCTGGAGGTTGATGTTGCTCGCCAACGCCTTGTCGGTCACGCTGCCCAGGCTCACGGTGACCGATTCGACGGCGAAGTCCGGGTCTTTGCGGCTGGTGGCGGTGAACATCACCGTGGCCTGCTGCACGGTCTTGCCCGCTTCGCCGGTGAGCTTGATCTTGGGCTGGGCCCGGTCTGCGTGGCGGATGCTGACACCGGTGCCGGTGGCGCTCACGGTGAAGTCGGGCGTGCTTCCGCCGGGCAGCCCGGCTTGGGTGTCGGTGGCGTAGGTCAGCAGCACCTCGGCCATCTCGCCGTCGGCCAGCGGCCGGTCGAGCTTGATCACCGCGGTGGCCGACGTGCCGGTGTCGCCCTGGGTGATGGTTCCGCCACCGCTGAAGCTCACCGTGGTGGGATCGTCGTCGGTCACCGTCGCCTTCACGTCGGCGATGGTCACCGCGTTGGCGTTGTAGCCGGCGTCGGTCGAGGCGGCAGTGTGGGAGATCACCGCGGCCCGCCCGCCGGGGTTGTCGATGTCGTCGTCCACGCCGGCCACGTCCACCCGCTGGGGGATGGCCCAGTTGGCAGGGGTGAAGGTGAGCGTCACCGAGCCGTTCTGGTTCTTGACCGCTCCCGTCGCCGACGACGACAGGCTCACCGCGGCGGTGTCGCCCGAGGCGACCGCGGCGGTGATCTTCACGTTGTGGGTGGGGGGCGTGTCGAGCACCAGCGTGTAGGAGTCCTTGCTGTCGGCGCCCGACTCGACCACCGAGGTGCCGCCGCTCTCGACGACGTTCACCCCGGGGGCGGGGTCGACCACCATCGCGGTGACTACCGGGATGGTGTAGCCCGTCGCCTGGTGGGTGATGTCCACGCTCTCGTCGGCGCCGTCGGCGTCGGTCACCGCGCTGAGCACCACCGGGACGGGCACCTCCCAGCCGTCGGCGTCGTCGGCGGGATCGGGCCAGGTGACGGTCAGGGTGCCGCTGGAGTTCTTGACCACGGTCGGGCCGGACGATGCCGGGTTCTGCGCCTTGAGCGCGACCGCGGTGGTGTCTTCGGAGGTGACCGTCATCGTCACCTCGCCGCTGGGCTTGCGGGCCAGCGCGACGTGATAGATGAGATCGCTGCCGCCCTCGACAAGCACCAGGCTCCGCGGGGCGACCGCCACCGTGCCGGCGGGGTCAATCTCGCCGTAGAGCTCGAAGCTCGTCGTGCCCAGGCGGCTGTCGGCCTGCACGGCGCCGGCGGTGGTGCCGAGGCCGGTGTCGGACACCGTGCCGAGACTCACGTTGACGGTCCTGGTTAGCCGGCTGAACTTGAGTTGGCCGGCGGCTTCGGTCAACTGCACCGTGGCCTGCTGCACGGTCTTTCCCGCTTCGGCGGTGAAGACCAGGCTGGGCGCCGCGGTGCCGAGGCCCGTGGCGGTCACCCCGGCGCTCTTGCCGCCGTCGGTGACCACCTGCCAGGTGAGGTCGCCGGAGTCGGGTTTGTCAGCGGTGCCGAATTTGATGCCCGCGCCGGACATCGACAGCGGCACCACCACGATCTCGGCCTTGCCGTCGGGCAGCTTGGCCAGCGGGCGGCTGAGGCGCACCACCAGCGACGACTCTGCCAACTCCGGTGTGCGCACGGTGCCGTCGGGGGGGGTCTTGCGCACCACGCCGCCGCCGTGCAGCGACACCGTGAGCGGGTCGTCGTCGGTGATGTCGGCCCGCAGCTCTCGCTGGGCGCCCACGCTGAACCCGGCGGTCGGGTCGGACAGTCGCAGGGAGAAGTGCTCGGCCTGGGCTTCGTCGACGGTGTCGGGCACGCTGCGCAGCGTGAAGGTGTGGGGGGTGGTGTCGCTGCCCGCCGGCCACGACACGACCAGGGTGCGCCGGCCGCTGCCCGCCGCGGTGCTCTGGCCGGTGTAGGTGTAGTCGTCGCCCCATGTGGCGGTGCCGTCGATGACGGTCACCGTGGCGCTGCCCGCCGCACTGTCGGTGACTTTCAGCGTGGCGGTGATGTCGGCGCCGGTGTTCCCGCCCTCCGACGCCGTCACCACCGCATCGGCGAACGACACCAGCTTGCTCGGGTCGTCGTCGTCGGTGATGGTGACGGTGCCCTGCACAGAGATGGACTGCGAGCGCAAGGAGGTCGCCGGCCTGCCGATCTGCAGCCAAAGGCGCGGCGAAATCTCAACTTTCGGGCTGTCGGCATCGTCGTCGTCGAGCGCCGTCAACACGACAGTGGCCGTCCGGGGTGGAGGCACGCCGTTGACGACGCCGAATCTGACCGTGACCCCGTTGTCGGAGTTCCTCGATACCCTCTGCCCGGGCAATGCCGGGCTGAGCACAGCACTGAAGTCCTCGTTCAGGGTCCCTCCCTTGAACAGCAACCACGCAAATGCGAATTCGTTTTCCACAAGCGTCTCGCTCAGCGTGACCGTGAACTTCGCCGTGTCGTCGGCGTCGCCCTCGGTGGCCTTGTTGTCGGTGACCACGACCGCGGCGCCGATGCCTGCGACCGCCGCCGCCGTGACCGGCGTGGAGTGGACGGTCTCTTCGTTGCCGCCGCCGTCGGTGTAGGAGGCCTGCACCCGCACCTGCTTGCCCGCGTCGCCCGACGCCACCCTGTAGTTGGCGGTGGCGTTGCCGCTGCCGGTTGCCGAGGTCCATGTCTTGCCGCTGTCGGCGCTCACCTGCCACTGGTAGGCGATCGCCGCTGTCGCCGGGTCGCCGTCGGGGTCGCCGCTCACCGAGACCACCCGCATGGTGTGGCCCACCCGTCCGATGGCGTCGGCCCGCAGCGCAACGGTGGCGTCGCCCTCGTCGACGTCGCTCACGGTGACCTTCACCGCCTGCTCCACCCCGGTGGCGGTGCTGTCGGCGCCGGTGGAGGTGGCGACCACGGTGAGGGCGACCTGCGAGCCGGTCAGCGCCTCGCGGTTCACGCCGGTGCCCGAGTAGGCGAGCTGGCCGGTGGAGGCATCGATCTCGAATCCCGACGGCACCGGCGACTTCAGCGAGTAGGCCACCGTGTCGCCGTTGAAGTCGGCGGCCGCCACCGGCGAGCCGATCTTGATCTTGGCGGTGCTGCCGTCGGCGTTCTCGGCCAGCACCAGATCGTCGGGCACCGACACGAACTCGGCGTCCACCGGGGTGCTGATCAACGGGAGCAGCTCGAAGGTGGCCTCGATGGGCGGGCAGGCGGTGTCGTCGAGGTCTTTGGCCGTGGCGCACAGGTTGTCGCCGCCGGTGCCGCCGTAGCGGTGGTGGAGGCTCCGGGTCAGCCGGCCGCCGAGGCGCACGGTGACGGTCGTCCGCTTGCTCAGCGACTTCTTCAACGCGTCGCTGAGCCGCAGCTTCAGCGTCCCCGTCGCGCCCCCCTTCGCGCCCGGCACCGTCAGCGTCCGATCGTTCGAGCCGCCTGCGGTGGTCTCGAAGTCCAAGCCCGCCGGGGCGCCCGCCAGCGCGATCGACGCCTTGTTGCTGCCGTCGCCGAGCGCTTCGGGCTTGGCATACCGGACGCCCTCGACGGTCGCTGAGGCATCCTTCCAAGTGATCACGTTGCGGTTCTGGCTGTCCTTGTCGCCGGCGTTCTCCCCCGAATTGCTCCAGCGGTAGTCGCCGCCCACCGTGAGGCCGAGCCGGAACGCCCCGCCGGTGAACTCGGCCACGCTGATCGCCGGCCGACTGAGCTTCAGGGTGCCCTTCTGAGCGTCGTCGTCGTCGATGTCCACCGGGATGCGCGTCGCCACGCTCGCATCGGTGCTGTACGCCAGCACCACGTCGAAGTCGGTGTGGTCGAACACGTCGGCGTCCTGGGCGGCGGTGACCGCCACCGTCTGGGGTCGGTACCAGTCGTCGGTGCTGAACGTCAGCTCGGTCGGGTTGAAGCTCAGCTTGCCGTCGATCGGGGCGTGGTTGTTGGCCTTCTGCCGCGCCGCCGCCACCGTCACCACGGTCTTTTGGGCGGGCTCGGCGTCCAGGCTCACCTTGATGTCGGCCTTCTCCCCCTCGTCGAGGTCGAGCGAGCTGACATCGGCGTCGATCCCCTGCGCCGCGCTCGTGTCGTAGAGGACGAAGTCGAAGCTTCCCGCGCTGGCGACGACGGCCCCGCCTTCGAGGTTCGACAGAACGGCGCTGCCCGGTCCGTCGCCCAACCGGATCGTGAAGGCATCGTTGGTCGAGTCGTCGTCGGTGCCGAACGGCTTGACGTCCAACAGGCACTTTCGCAGGGACACGTTGGAGGTGAATTCCAACGTCGGGCTGCTCGACCTGCCCTTGAAGCCGTTGTATTTGCACAGATTCGTATTGCTGGGGGCCGTGCTGCGGCCGATATCCACGTCGCGGTCATCGCCGAGGAAGTCGACGCCGGTATCGCTGATCAGCATCAAGGAGGGGGCGAGCGTCTCGTTCCCCCTCAACGGCCGGCTGCTGCTCACAGTAACAGTTGCCCCGTCCCAGCCGGTGCCGGTGCCGCCGCCTTCGCGCAGGAGCATCCGGCCGTCGGCAGTGATGGGCTCGGGAGCGGGGTGGGGATTCGCCAAGGTGAGCGACACCTCGGTGGGCTCGTCGTCGACGATGTCCACGGTGACATCGGGCAGCGCGAGGTTCTTGTAGCCGTTGTCGCTGGTGGTGACGGCGTGGCTGATGGTCACATCGGCCGCTTTCGACCCGCCGGGGTTGTCGGCGGCATCGTTGTGGACTGCGGTGACCGTGACCATCTTGGTCAGCGGCGCGTCGCCGTTGGCGTCGCCCGGCCGGAACACCACCGGCGCCGCGGTGACCGCCGATGTGTCGCCGCTGGTTGGCGTGACGGTCACGTCGCTCGACGGCGCCCGGTCCAAGGTGATCGCATAGGTGGCCGTGGCGTCGGTGGTGTCGCCCAGCTCGACGGCCACCTCCGGCGCCACCACCCGCCCGTCGCGTCCGGGCTGGAGCCTGAAGTGCGCGACGATCGGCCGGCACGTGTTAACCGTGGACAGGTCGTCGTTGTCGGTGCAGTGCGGGCCTCTGGACTGCTTTATGCTTTGGCCCAGCAGCATGCCGCCGATCTTGACTTGAAAGTTCTGCGGCTCTGTGAATGCGGCTCGCGCCGCCGCGGTCATGCGGAAGGTGACCGTGGCACGCCTGTCGGCGTCGCGCTGGAAGCTGTGAATGGACATGCCGTCCGGCGCGTTCTGGAGCTCGATGGACGGGCCGACGGTCTTCTTCACGCCGTTTCTGGTGACCTCGCCGCCCCTCAGCGCGATCTCGCTGGCGAACCGCCCGCTGTCGGTGGACGTCCAGCCGCCGCGAGGGTCGTTTGCCGCCGGATAGATCGCCGTCAAGACGTAGCGGTCGGAGCTGGAATTAGTTCGGTGGAAGATGCCGAGTGACGCCTCGTACTGATCGGTCTGCCCGACGCGCCCGAATTCCCATTCCCCGAGAGCAGACCCTCGCGATCTGCTCCGGGAGTCGTTCGGCGGAGTGAAGATTATCTGACCAACTCCGTAGCGGACTGGATCGTCGTCGATGAAGGTGATCGTGCCGGTGCCGGTGCCGGTCACTGCCTGGGGCTTGCCGTCGAGCGTGAACCCGGTGGCGGTGATGACCGGGGCGTTCGGGCCGGTGGGGGTCTGGGCCGTGGGTATGGCGACGCTGAGCGTCTTGCTGGTGTCGCCGCCGTCGGGCGCGATCACCGAGATCTCCGCGACCTGGGGCCCGTCGCCGCCGGCGCCGTCGAGGGTTAGCGTGGCGCCCTCCAGCGAGACGCCCTTGGCCGGCTTCAGCCGCAGGTCGTAGTCGGTCCCCCGCACCAGCGTCGCCGGGGTGAACAGCAGCGGCAGCTCGATCTTCTCGGCCGTGTCCAGCGGCCGCCCCACGTCCACCTTGACCAGCGCCGGCCCCGGCGCGACATACGTCCGCTCAGTGGCCACCCCGTCAGGCACGCTCAACGTCACCTTGGTGGGGTTCGTGTCGACCACCTGAAAGGTGATGGACGTTCCCGACGTTCCGACCTGTGGGGCGACGGCTGCGATTGGGGGCAGCCGGTCAGCGTCGATCGCGACCGTCATCTCCTCCAGCAGCTCGTCCACGGTGTCTGTCGGGAGGGACAACTTGTGGGACGAGAAGAACTTGCCCTTGGGGAAGGTGAAGGTGGCCGTCTTCGGCTTATCGCTCGCCGTCACCCCCGTTCCGCTGAACTTGAGCGGCACCTCGATGTCGGTTGGGGCCGCCACGTTTTGCCTCTGCTGTTGTCCCATCGCGGGGCGAAAAACCGTGAAGAGGACGTCGACATCGGTGCCCTCTTTGGCCGCCACCGTCGAGGATGACCCAGTGGAGATCGACACCTGAAGGGTCGGCTTGGTCACCGTGATGGTCCCCGTCGCTTTGGGGCAGGTGGCGATGTTGGCACCGCCGCCGCTGAGGCTCGACACGTTCTGGCAGCGGCCGAGTCCTGGCCCGTTGCTCACCCGCACCAGTGCCCCGCCGATCTCGACGGTGACCGTTGTGGAGCTCGTGGACTTGTTGAGAGCCACGAAGGCAGCCTTGGTGAACTCCAGCGTCAGGTCGGCCCAAGTCCCGTATTCGCCAGCTGGTCCCCCGCTGTGCAGACCACCTACTCCCCCGCGCAGAGTCAGTTCTGTGACAGAGACGCCGGTCGAGGGACTCGTGACCCGAACCGACTGGCCGATGTTGCCCGACCCCCCCCCCCAGTTGCAGTGAGTGGTGCCCGTCCCCAGCGCGCCGGGCGTGGCTCGGAGCACCGCAGCGCTCTGACCGTCAGGCGTGTGGCGTTCAAACCCGCACCGGTTGCCGGAGTTCCCCCCGCCGGGGCCTCCGAACCGCAGATCGCCACCAGCCCGCATTCGGACTGCCTGTGATGTGAAGATGCGAACACCGAGCTTCTTCGAATAGCCCGAGTCGGTTTTTTCGAACTGGGTGCTCGACAGCGTGTTGGGGGAGAACAGGAGGCTGGCGTCTTGCGCTGTCTGCGCTTCGGCCCGCTCGGCGCCGAGCGGGCCCGGCACCACCGGCAGCACCCCGCTGCCCACCGCGACGGCGAGCACCACCGCCGTGACCCGCCGCCCAATGCGCCCCGCCCGCCTGCGGGGCCGCTGCCCTATGTGAGCGCTGTTCACCCGCGGGCCTTCACTTCTGCCAACCGCAGTACCCGCTCAGCGGGCACGTACCCCCCCCCGCGCGAATACGTCAGGAGCGGGATGAGGGCGCAGTTCGCACCCCCGCGAACCCGTCGCACCAGCGCCAGCAGCACAGGCCACCGACCCGCAAAACCCAAGACCCACCGGCCAGACCGCCACCCAGCGGCCAAGCAATACAAGGAGAAGCACCAATCACAAATCCTACTACCATTAACCCCACCCAAAGCCCACCCCACAGAGCACTCCCCGCGAACCCGTCGCCCCGACCACGGGTCCGTGCTGCGACCCGGGGCGGCCCGGCCCACCGCCCGCATAGCCATGGTCGTCGACACCTCCGGGTCCATGGGCCGCGAAGACCAAGCCCGCGCCACCGCAGAGACCCACACCATCCTCGCCCATGCCGTGCCCGGCGAGGCGATAGCCGTCTACAGCGCCGACACCGCCACCATGGGGACCCGGAGTTGGAGCTGTGCCCCGCCCGCCGCCCTCCCCGCCCTGCGGGCACTTCGACCAACTGCCGACATTGGAGCGTTGTCGTTGATCGCCCGGGCTGCGATTCGGAGGTTACCGTGGGCGGTCCCGGCTATGGGCGGCGGGCTAGCGTCCGCGCCGGTTCTGCGCTGACTTGAATTGGATGTCGTAGAAGGCTCTGGGGATCGGCCAGAAAGCGGCCTGGTTCCTGTTGCACCGTTTCCGGGAGGCGATGGCCGCCGATGGGGGCTTCGTGTTCTCCGGGCCGGTGGAGGCCGATGAGACCTATGTCGGGGGTTTGGAGAAGAACAAGCACCGCCACAAGCGGATGAGGGCGGCTGGCGGTCCCTTTGGCAAGGCCATCGTGGCCGGGGTGAAGGACCGGGCCACCAACAAGATCGCGGCCCGTGTGGTGGCTGACACGTCAGCGCCGACTCTGGTCGGCATGGTCGCCGATCACGCCGAGAAGGGGGCGCTGGTGTTGACCGACGAGGCGGCGGGCTACAGGCCGCTCACACGCCGCGGGTATCGGCACCGGGCGGTGGCCCACAGCGTTGGCCAGTGGGCCGATGGGATGGCCCACGCGAACGGCATGGAGTCGTTCTGGTCGATGCTCAAAAGGGGATATCACAGGACGTACCACCAGCTCTCCTCGGAGCACTTGGACCGTTATGTGGCTGAGTTCTCGCATCGGCACAACGAGCGTCCGAAGGACACCATCGACCAGATGGGCGAGCTGGTGAGGGGCATGGACGGGAGGCGGCTCACCTACGAGGCGTTGATCGCTCAGGGACCGCACTTCCGCCAACGCCACGAAATGCCAGCCGCCTAACCAATCTCCAGTAGGAATAGGCAGTCGTGGGCAGCGTTCCACATGTCCTCTGGCGGGGCGAATTTGATGGTAGCGGCTTCTGTCTCGATCACTCGCCGCAATCGTCCAGGTGGGGTCAGCACCGGCCTTCCCGGCAGCGTGTCGGACTCCATAGCCGCCATCATCGCCCGGTAGACGGCTGTCCGTTCCTGGTCGCTTCGACCCTCTGCCCACTCATCGAGGACGCGCAGGTTCGCCCATCTCCAGCGGGGCATTGTGTCAGACAGCGAACTCTTCGCGCCCGAGATCGTCGTTGAATTTCGCCGCTAGTTCCTCCCGCGAAAGGGCATCGTGGCCGATGGTGCCGTCGGCGATCTGGCGGTCCATCTCAGCTTCCTCCGCCCGAATGCGGGCCTCTGGATCGGCGGGTTTAGTCGTTGAAGCAGTCTGTCGTCTGCCAAGCCAGCTTTTTGGGTTCAGTAGTTGCAACAGTTCGGCGCTCATGGATGCCTCCCGAGGTTGCTCATCAAGTGTAAGCGGGGACGGTAGCTGCCGGGTTGACTCCCTGTCCACCCCGGTGGGCACCCCCTGACGAGGCGGTTAGGTTGGCGGCTGCCGTCGATATCAAGCCGCGACCGAAAGGCCGGGGGTCACCCCCTGGCCTCCTTCGGGCCGGTCGCGGCATCGACGGCAATCGACACCCGACCTCCGAAGGGGGCCACCCACAATGACCGAACCAACCCCGCCGCCCGGCTTCGAGGAACAAGTCGTCCTGAACAAGACCCGCCGGGTCATGAAATGGCTCACCATCATCTCCCTGGTGCTGGGGTGCTGTTCATCGGCATCGGCATCCCCGTCGGCATCGACGCCGACAAGAAAACCGAAGAGTGCCGGGACGCCCCCCTCTCTAGCGACTGGCTCGACATCTGCATCGAGGCCCGAGACGCCAACGACGCCGCCGACGCGCTCATTTTGGGCGGGATCGGCTGGTTCGTCCTCGCCGTCGTGTTCTTCCTCATCTTCATCACCCGCGACAAGCACAAACGCCAACTCGGCCCCGCCAGTTCCTAGCCGCCCAGCGGCTACGCTGACCGTCATGGCCCGCACCCCCGAAGAACCCCCACCCGAACTCGAAGACCTCTACGACCCCGACGAAACCTTCCACTTCGACGGCACCCCCGAAGACCTAGCCGACAAAATCCTCAAACCCAATGAGCGAGAACATCGACACCCTGCTCGTAGTCGAAAACTGGGCACGCGACCGGCGCGACAAATACCACGACCGACTGAACGGCATGATCTTGCACGGTGAGCAAGCCCTATCGGGTGCTCTGCTCATGCAGTGGTTCGAGGAAGACTTCGACGCACTGCACAGCGAACTGCGGACACTGCGAACCGAGCTACGCCAGCCCGCCTAGCTTGGGCAGCATTAGATATAAGCCCCAACGTTTCCGCAGGTTTGCGCCTATCAGCGCTACCTCTTATCCAATGGTGGCCAAAAAGGGGTCTGACCAGCGGACCTCGTTGTTCGTCACTGGGAGAATGATTGTCGGCATCGGTCAGCCAGGGATCGCTCCGATAGCGCGTCTGCTGAGCCGTGTTGGCCTCTTGCCGATCTCCACGATTGAGAAGTTGCCACCGGCGACTAACGACTGGCGAAGTCGTCTGGCGACCCGTAGCTCAGCTCCGGGTCGCCGGCAAACAGGCGATCACACAGCTCCGCATACTCGTTGCTGATCACTTCGAGCGCCTGGCGCGTCTCCTCGTCGATCGGAGGGCCGCCCCCCGTACCGACCGGATCGTCGGACCCCGCCTCCACATAGACCACAACCTGTTTCACCCTCTCCACATCGACCGACGCTGGCATCCTCAAAATCGAAATGGCCACCTGGTCGTCTTCCGAACGGAGCAAGCCGCGTCCTGGCGCCGCCCCCAATTAAAGGGAGGGACGATACCAATGCGCCGAGGCACATCCCGCTTGATCTTGGCTGGCCGGGCTTCCACCCCGTCAACCCTATCCCAGAACCAACAATCCACGATTAGGGGGAAGCTCAGGGGGGAAAGCTCACCAGGGTGTTTTGCTATTGAGGCTCTTGGGCGTCTGCCTCTCGCGTGATGGCGATGTGGACAAGGGCGAATCTGGGGTCGGTGCTTTTCTTGCTGGCCAAACCGCTCAGATAGCCTTCGGGGATTTTGTGGCCGGTTGCGAGAATTGCAAATGCCTTGCCTATTGCAATGATGCCCGCAAGGTCGAGATCTCCCTCTTCGCGGAACCTTCTTTCGCCCTCCTCGTACAGGGCGATGCCCTCTTCGAGGTCTCCTCTCACGGCTTTGATGAGTCCTGCGGTGGTCAAGGCGAGATCACATTCCGACAGGTCGGGAAGCACTCGTTCCGCCCCATCGGGATCGCCACCCATTGCGAGGGCGAAAGCGACATTATTGCGGAGCACGTCGTCGCCGATGCCACGCCTGATTCCGGCCAGCCCGATGCGAGCTGCTTCTTGGTAATCCCCCTTGTACATGCACAGCAGATAGGTGGCAGCGATGTGAGCAGCGGCGGAGAACGGTTCTTCTCGAACCCATTCGACAGCGGCTTTCAGACTGCGGTCGAACTCGAAACGCAGAAATGCGACTTCTTGCTCGACGGCCAGCAGCGCCGGGCGGTCGTAGCGCTCGATGAGTTCGCTGTAAGCGGATTCCAGCGCTGGAAGGTCAGCCGTTGTCTTCGCAGTATTAGCGAGCAAGCGGGCGATCATCTCGCTTCGGTAGTCACACCGTTCCAGTGCCTCCAACGCGCGATCAAACACCTCCTTGCGGGGCTTTGCCGGAGGAGTCAACAGGTCGATGTAGAGCCGGAGTTCCTCCTTCTGGGCGGGTGCAGCCTCTTGAATATCCCTTGACGTGTCCGCTCGTCGCAGGCGCTTCAACGCGCCTTTGGCATCTCCTGAGATGTGCAGGGCCGCTGCTGCGGCAAGCACCAGTTGGATGTCGCCGGGGTGATGGGCAGCGAGGCGGTCAATGGCCGATACCGCCTCGCTGGTTTCGCCCTGAGAGAGCAGGAAGGCAGCCAGATTGAGGCCCGCTGTGCGGTCTGCCGGTGCGAGAGCAGCAGCGGCGGACGTAGCCCGGATGGCCTTCCGGGCGGAGCCTGCCATCGCGTATGCGTAGCCGAGGTTGCACAGGGTTGAGGGGGAGTCGGGAACACTCCTCAGAGCTGCGCGCAATTCGCGAATGGCGTCATGGCACCGGCCCACTTGCGCCAGCACCGCCCCTTTGAGCGCCGCCCCCGTCTCACTCTCATTGTCTTCAAGAAGCTCCAGCGCTCTGTCCAACCACCCTTGATGCACTGCGAACCTAGCCGCAAGCACGGCCGCAGAGCGTTTGGCTCCGTTCCCCACAGAGGGTGCTTCCAACACCTTTCGGAGTCCTTGGTCCGCAAGGGCAACCTCTCCTAAACCCGCGGCAACCTGCGACGCAGCTATAAGTGCTGGGGCGTCGATGGTCTCATTCTCCAATACCTGCTTTGCCGCCTCCCATGCGCTAACACGGTTTCCGAAGCTCACCTCACTGACCGCGAGCCTGGCCAGCGCAGTAGGCGAACCTGGAAACTTGTCTGCTAGGGCACGAGCCTGCAAGAGGTCACCGTCGATTTGGCCGGAATAAGGGTTGGGCAGGAGTGCTATTTCTGGGGACTGCAATTGCTGGTCCTCGCTTAGCGGCACGACGATGCGGGCAGCCGCGGGGTTTGGCGGGGCGAGGATTCTGTCTTCTTGGATGGTCATGGTCATATGTTCACTCTCCTCCTTTCATACGCTGTTCGGTCAAGGGTCTTGATGATGATGTCCACGCGGCGAAACACCCATTGCAGGCCCCACAAAGGGCTGTTCTGCTCAGCTCGACGGCGGCGCTCCCGAAAGGCGGGGACGGGGCTGCACATCTGGCGTACCAGGTCCACAACGTGTTGTCGTATTTGCGGAGGCACCTCATCCTCCAGCTCCCCCAAAGCCGACTCGTATCTTTCCCTCATGTAACGTGCCGCAGCGCAGAAACTGGCTTCTCGATCTTCTCGTTCCATAGCTGCTGTGTGATCGAGGTGGAATTGCCAATCCGGCAACGTCACCGCTGTAATTCCCAGACCGGTGGCGATTTCGTACAGGACCGAGCCGAGAAGGTAGATGTCGGCCCGCCTAAGAGCTGTTAGGTCGTTCCCGTCGGCCAGGTTCCAGAGGAACTCTGGCGGCGCGTAACTGTGGTCGCCTCGCCCTGACGCGTACGCGGACGGAGAAAACCGAGGGCTTCGGTCCAGGCTGCGGCTGCGTCCCAGATCGGAGATTTTCGCTGTGGCGACGGGCTTTCTCGAGTCGGACAAGAGCAGGTTGGATACCGGCAGTCCACCTGAGCCGGACATCAGGGACAAGACGGGTTTCTTTGTGTCAAACAAGAGCACGTTTGATGACTTGATGTCCCTATGCATGATCCGCTTGCCATGCATTTGATGGACGCCTGACACGACATCCCGGAAGAGCAGCATCTTGGCATGCCAGCTGAGCTCATGCCGATGCGGCAGAAGTTCGTCAAGCGACCCGTCACCCAACTCCAACACATGAAAGCGCACACGCATCCTCGTAGGCGAGCCTCCAATGTCAATGAACAATTCCGACTGTCCCGATTCGATCAGCGAGACGACATTGCGGACCTTTTCTGACTTCTCCAGGAGCATCCCCTCCTCGTCAAACTCCATCACTGCGCCAGGGTCACTGGTAGCGCTCGGAGCGAGCATCTTCACAGCGGCCAGCGTTGCGGTCTGTTGATCGCTGGCTTTGAACACATGGGAGAAGTAACCGTCGCCGATATGGGCTGCGAGCCGGTAGCGCCCGCTGAGGGTCTGGCCGATGCAGGCATTAGCGAAGCTGGCCATATCTGGCTCGGATTTCAACGAGAAGCTCGGGGTGTTGCAGGAGGATTTCCGCAATGTCGGGTGGGATGTCGCCAGCGGCCAACGCAACGTGTTCGCCGTCGAGCGCATAGTGGCTTACCGCACGATCGCGCAGTTCGGCTGATGGTTGCCGCTCCCCTGTTTCCACTCGGGAAAGGTACGACGCGTCCACGCCGAGGTCCTTCGCAGCGTTCCTCAAAGACTGGCCTTTGGCCTGTCTGGCATTGCGAAGCATGTCGGCTATTCGTCTGCCTGCCATGCCTCTACCGTACAACGGTGTTGCCAATCTTGGCAACACCGTTTTGGGGCTCTTCGCGTCGAAGCGGGGAACCTCACCCGCCCACGCGGGGCTAAGCCCCCTTGCTGCCCGACAAGTTGCTGGGCTAGGGCAAGCCGAACGTCTGTCGCCAATGCCTCATTCCTCCGACTTTTTGAACGATCAATCCCCACGTTCTGATAGGGTTGGGGTGTGACAGCACCTGGCTCTTGCGCCTTGCCCCAGCCCTCTGGGCTCTCTACAGAGACATACCTGGAGAGGCTCAGGTGGCCCAATGGCGCGGAATGTCCAAAGTGCGGGGCCGGCGAGCCGGCGATTCGAGCTGAGCGGCCCGTGAAGCAGTGGCGATGCCGAGTGTGCCGGGGGGATTTCACCGTCACGACCCACACGGCCATGCACGGCTCCAAGGTCGGAGTCTCCAAGTGGGTAGCGGCTGCACAGTGTGCTGACATTCGCCCTGCTGCGCTGGTTCGCGAGTTGGAGATATCCGCTCCTGCTGCTCGTCGTATCGCTGCCGCTTTGGAAGTGACAGGGAAACCGCCGGGGGAGAGCCGCTTGGTGGCGCTCTTGCACCAGCATCACGATCCTGCACAAGCGCTGCGGAACCGGCTTCCCGCGTCATTCGACCCCGGCAACAATCCGGTTGCCGACCTGAGCAGGGGGCAGCGCGCCGTAATGGCGGTGCTGCGGAACAGAATCAGGGGCACCGCCCTTGACCAGGTTGCCAGCGAAGCCGGCCTGTCCGACGACCACGCACGACGGTGCTTGAAGTCGCTTGCCGAACTGGGCTACGCCCGATGCGAGGAATCCAGCGTGCCGTGGGGGTATGGGTCGCAAACGTTGCCGCTGTGGTCGCTCGACCTCAACGAGGAGTGCATTACCGCTATGGCATACCTGCCCCCCCGACCAGAGCAGGTGGACCGCACTTGTCCCGATCGAATACCGCCCGAATTCTGGAGCTTGTTCTGGAACGGGTCGAGTGCCAAAGACCTCAGGCTTCCCGAAGACGCCTTTTTCGTGGCCACCACCATCCTCGACGGCCCAGACCCCGTAGCCCAGACATGGGCACTGAGGTGCTTGCCGGAAGAGGCGCTGCGAAAGTGCCGGACGATGCGCGGCTACGACACGGGGGAAATAGCTGCTCGCATCGACAAGGCCCTTGCCCAACGCGCCCATGGCTGAGATCGACGCCTGGAGCGACATCCTCTCGCCAGAAACGCGCGAAGTGTGGCCCATCCTGCAAAAGGCCACGAAGCGCATCGACGGGTGCCTGATGGGCGGCACCGCACTCGCCATACACATGCGCCATCGCATCTCCTACGACCTCGACTACATGGCCCACAAGGGTTTCTCCGGGGACCGCCTCGCCCGGAGACTCAGAGACAGCACCGGCGATATCGAAGTGGACGCCAGTGGCCCCGATCAGATGCACGCCAGGGTCAAGGGAGTCCTGATCCAGGTGTTCCGCACCCCGCACAGGGGAGCCACCCCCGGCCACGTGAAGACCCTCAAACAACCCTTCGGAATTGACGGCCTCCCGGTCGCGTCCCTCCCGGACCTGCTCGCCTCCAAGCTCGATGTCATCATGTATCGGCCGAAGCTGCGTGACTACATCGACCTGATGGCGATGGATATGGCAGGCCCCTACACCCTCGAAGACGGGCTCCGCTTCCACATGCGGCGCTACGGGATCACGCCGGCTTCCAATGACGCCGCCCGAATCGTCCAACTCCTCGAGACACCCGGAGAGCTCGACATCGACCCGATATTCGAAGACCGGAAAGACGACGTGCTCCGATACCTCGCGAGCCGCGCGCCCGATCTAGAACAACGCCTGCACCAAATGCGCCGCGCTCAAGTCGGCGAGAACCGTCCCGAACCGCCCGACAGAAAAGGCCAGGCTGGGCTCACCCCAGACTTCGACGAACTAATCGCAGGGTCCAGCCCCACTTCCGAAGGCACTGCCGCCAAGCGGAACACAGGACGTTGCCAGCACATTGGCAAACGGACCAAGAAGCAGTGCAAGAGGCCCCCTCACTCCGACGACAACCACAGATACTGAATCTGTCGAAGTTCAGCGGAGAGCACTCTGGCAAGAGTCTTCGCCCCACGGCAGCAAGCTCAAATGACGCAAGAGCAGATGGCAGAGTTGTTGAGAAGACGCGACAAGTCGTCGGCGAATTGCTTCGCCTGCTTGGAAAGCGATGGGGTCATGTCAGGGGAGGCAGAACCAAGCGCGCTTCGCTGACTCCGTCTTGAATTTGCCCTGCCTTGCCTGCTCTTCCAACTCTTCCCTGGAGAAACCACACTTCTCCAGCAGTCGCTCTTCGGCTGCTTGGATCTGCTCAGGGGTGGGGCAGTACACGCCGTCCTCAACAGAACTCGCCGCTTCCTGAAGTTGGGGGGTGTGCGCGGTCTTCATGCACAAGAGTGTAGGCATGGCAGCGACACATTGTTCATAATTTGAACGACCTTCGCTGCTACACGAATCGCTGCCCTCCGTCGGAGCTGGGTGCAATATATGCGTCCTGGGACCGACAGCGAAATCAGACGCATGTGTTGCGTCTGACTCCGCGCGACGGTTTGCCGGTTTTTTCAAACAGCATGTGGGAGGGTTGCTGGCCTTGATTTTGGAGGCTATCGCCGATGACACAGCCGTCGCCTCGGGAGCCGACGGAGGCTGCGATGTCGTTGTCGGGTAAGCCCCCTTGCTGCCCGACAAGTTGCTGGGCTAGGGCAAGCCGAACGTCTGTCGCCAATGCCTCATTCCTCCGACTTTTTGAACGATCAATCCCCACGTTCTGATAGGGCTGGGGTGTGACAGCACCTGGCTCTTGCGCCTTGCCCCAGCCCTCTGGGCGGCAAGCTCTGTCGGTGGTTGCTGTTGAGGGCAGTGTGGATGGTTTGGGCTGATTGCCGGTGGTGGAGTTTGCGGGGCATGGTGTTGAGGTTGTCCTCGATTGTGGGCGGGCGCGCTGCTGGGATGTGGGGGTCGGTGCTTTTGGGCTGCCGGCGTCGGAGTAGGCCGTTGTTCTGCTCGTTGGCGGGTCGTTGCCGGGGGGAGTGGGGGTCGCAGGAGTACACCTCGGTGTCCAGGGTTTTTTCGATGTCGGCCCATCGGGCCGTCTCTGTTCCCTGGTCCCGGGCGAGGGTGCGGGCCATGGCCTCGGGCTGGCGGGCCGGCGCGGCGGCGGCTTCGGCGGTGCTTTTGGCGCCGTAGCCGTCGGGCAGGCCCGCCAATAGCGTGTGGCGGCTGGAGCGCTCGACGGGGGGTGGTCACCGCTGAGCGGTTGTTCTTGCCCTTGACCAGGTCGCCCTCCCAGCGGCCGGGCTCTTGGCGGTCCTCGGCGGAGGGGGCCGGTCTGCTGTGGGCTTGTATCCGCCCAGAACAGAGCGCTCGGCCCGCCCGCAGCGGCTTCGCGGTTTGCGGTGCCTGCGCCGGCGGGGCAGCAGCTCCCGCGAATCCGGGTCCAGCCCGCTGCTGCCGCTGCGGTCATAGCGCCCCCGGCATATCGACTCCGCGCGCGCCTTGTGGCCCAGCTCTGCGAGTTCAGCTGAGACCGCACGCGGCGACCACCGCTGGGCCGGGCGCCGCTGCGCCTCGCAAGCCAAAACGGGGCCGCCAGCCAGCTTCGGCAACCTGGGCCGCGCGGCGCGTCCGTCGGCAGCAGCCTGCGCCCGCCTCGCGCAATAGGCCCAGGCCCCGCCCGCCCGAGCTCGCGCTGCACCGTCGCGGGATGGCGGCCCAACCGCCTCGCCCCCCCCCAGCGCCGCCCCCCGCCCCCACCATCACCTCGATCCGGACGCGCACCTCAAAACAAAGCCGCCGTGCCACACCGGAAACCTCCACCCGTCGGTCGCTGCCACGACACCGGCCACCATGGCCGACCAGCAGCAACCACCGGTAGAGCTCACCCCCTGGGATCCTCGTACTTGATGGCTGGGGATGCGAAAATCGCAAAGTGTCCTCGCTGATCCCTGCTGCTTTTCGGTCGATGGATGCTGCCATTGTTCGTGGTGAGCTGATAGTTCGTGAGGGGCGCGACGATAAGGAGTTTCACTTTCAGCGTTGGGTGCAGGCCCGTCTCGGCGAGGCTGGCATCAATCACGACGATCCCGGTCGGAACAGCTACCCGGATTTGACGTTGGTAAACGCCCCCGAAGGCATCGAAGTGAAGGGGCTGGCCACACCGGGGCGCGATGCTTCTTTTGATGGGAATAGCCAGGTGGCGCGACCGACACACAATGGGCGGACGATCTACTACGCGTTCGGCAGGTATCCGGCGTCCCCGGAGGGCAACAACTTTCCGGTTGTGGACCTTGTAATTGTCCCCGGCTCCTTCCTCAATGCCGACGACGCTTACGAGCACAAGAACACAAGCACTCGGGGTTTCGGCAGCTATGGCGATATCTTGCTCCGCGACCGCAAGATGTACGTGATGCCGACCCCGGTAGCCCTGCTTGAAGGGGTTGAGGGTACTCGCACCCTGCTGCTCCCCGCTGGCGATGATCCCGGCGGCGGATTCGTGCAAGTCGGCGAGGTCGCTCGGGTTGAGGTTGAAGATGTGATGACCGGCTATTCGTTTGATTTCGCCACAAACCAGTTGAGTGCCACGTACCGCGAGAATCCAACGGCTGGACGACAGCACCACTTCCGGGCATGGCGGATTGCCCGGTCTGAAGGTCCGGGTGCCGAGGTGACCATGAGCAACAGTGTCACTCCAAGTGCCTAGAGTGGGTTTGTGGGCGAACTGACCGCACTCAGCATGTTTTCCGGTGCGGGGGGTCTTGACCTTGGATTCGAGGCCGCGGGATTCACCACCGTCGCTGCTGTCGATCATGACCCGAACGCTGTCGACACGCTCCGCAAGAACCGGCCCGAATGGAATCCAGTCGAGGCTGATGTGCGGGATTGGACGCCTGACAGTCTGCCCGACACCCCGGATGTGCTGGTGGCCGGACCGCCATGCCAAGGGTTCAGCCTCGGCGGGAACCGCCAGGCAGCGGACGATAGAAACGGGCTGTTCCGAGAAGTGTGCCGGGTTGCCCAACAAGTGCGTCCTCGCGTTGTCATTATCGAGAACGTCTTGAACTTGCGCACGATGTTGCATCCGGACACCGGACGGCCATTCATCAAGGAGATCGCTGTGTCGCTGGCTGAGGCTGGATATGGGGACATTGCTTGGGACGTGTTCAAGATGGATGCTCACGGCGTGCCTCAGACTCGCCGCCGGTTCGTATTCGTGGCATTCCGAGACAAGGCGCCTGACAGATGGCACCTCCCAGCCCCCTCCGGCTACGAGCCGATCCGCCCATGGCTATGGGATCTCGCTCACAACGACAAGATCTCCTTGCCCAATCACGATCCCTCATGGGGCTTCAAGTCGCAGGTGCATGTTGATCGCGGGATGGACCCCGGCCAAGATGCGCCCATGAGCGTTGTAAGGTTCTCCCGGACGGCTTCCGACGGAAACCCGATTCGGGACTGGGATCGCTCATTCCCGGCAGTAGATACCGCGACGATATGGGGCCTCGCCCACGGGCACGTCTCTGCCCGCCGCGAGCCAAGGGATCGAAGCAGAGAGGCAAAATTCGTCCGCAATCCAGACACCGATGTCACCTTATGGCGTGTCCAGGCCGACCGCCTCCGATCGCTCACCCACCGGGAATATGCCCGTCTCCAGACCTTCCCAGACTCCTGGGAGTTCGTAGGCGGCAACAAACGAGACGTCCACCTCCAAATCGGCAACGCCGTCCCCGTCCAATTTGCCGAACGGCTAGGCCACAACATCAGAGAGGCACTCCGAGCCCTCAACACAGGTCGAGCATTCCCACAATTGGAAGACACCCCCCTCCGACTCTTCTAGCGGGGTGCTGGCTGCTCGACGCCGCCGGCGAACACCTCCCCCCGCCGCCCCACAGGCATTCAACCGGATCGATCAAATCCAACAAGAGCTCCCAGCCCCCCACCCCGAACAAAACGACCCCAGCCGAGGCCCACATCAATAGACGATTCACCGCACAAACCCACGATTCGGCGCATCAATAGACGATTCACCGCAGGCTTGCCCCACGGCCTCCGCTTGGGCGGGGAATACTGGTCCCTCCCGGGTGCCGTCCTCAACGGCCTCCGCGTCCGGGGGTTGGGCAGGAGTTGGTTGGATGGCCTTAGATTGACAGACTGCCAGATTATTGGCTTCATAATCGCCACTTTAATGGCATATTATATGCCTGTAACTTGATTGGGGGTTTCATGGCAACCGAGGGCATCGCACCCGATGAGTACTTGCCGCGCGTTGTCGACGAGGAGATGCAACGGGCGCTGGGCACAATGCCCGCAGTGTTGATCGAGGGTCCTCGTGCTTGCGGCAAGACGTGGACAGGGCGCCAGTTTGCCAAGAGCGCTGCCTACCTGGACGACAGGGCGAGCGCCGCGTTGGAAGCGGGCATGGATCCGGCGTCGATTCTCGACGGGGAGGCACCCAGGCTGCTGGATGAATGGCAGCTTGCCCCGGAGGTGTGGAATCCGATGCGGCGGGCTTGCGACCGTCGGGGCGCGAGGGGCCAGTTCATCCTGACGGGCTCTGCCGACCCCCCCGACGACATCACCCGGCATTCGGGGGCGGGCAGGATCATGCGGGTCAGGATGCGTCCGATGAGCCTGCACGAGACTGGAGGCGTTGTCACGGCTGTTCGTGTTGGAGGAGGTGCCAGCCTGGCGCCCCCACATCGCTTCTCGGACCCAGGCGCGCCGGAGTCCGAAGATCCATCTGGCCGATCCATCGCTTGTTGCAGCAGCCCAAGAGGTTGAAGTCAGCGGATTGCTGCGGGATTTGGCATTCGCGGGCCGACTGTTCGAGTCGATGGTGACGCGCGATCTCCTCGTGTACGCCCAGGCCAACCGCTGCTCAGTGTCGCACTATCGAGACAGCGACAGCCTTGAGGTCGATCTGATCGTCACCCATCCCGACGGGAGATGGATCGCCGCCGAGGTCAAGCTCGGCGGCGCTGCCGCAATCGAAAAGGGTGCCCGAGCGTTGCGGCGCCTGTGCGACAAGCTAGACCAAGACAGGACGGGCAACCCCGCCAAACTCATGGTCATCACCGCCGGAGGGTACGCCTATGAACGCCCCGACGGAGTATGCGTGGCCCCCATCACATCCCTAGGCCCCTAGCCCAGCCGCTGAACCTGGAAAAAGCGCCCGCGGGACCGACCCGTCGCGAAGAGTCGACAACACCTCAGCGGCGCTGGTCGTCTCTGGTGAGGAGGGTGTCGGCGGGCTCGCTCTACCAAATTCGGTATATCGGTATTACCAGATTTGGTAGATTGATGGCATGGAAGAGGCAGCCGCGGAAGAAGCACACACTGGGCCCCGCACCGATGACGGCCGCCAGCCGGCACCGGCGGACCAGCCGACGCTGACCCCTGCGGGCTATCGAGAACGCGCCGCCGAGGCTGAAGCCGCGGCTGTCTTGCGAACTGCCCGAGCGCTGCTGGTGGAGGGCCCGAAAGGGTGCGGCAAGACGTGGTTCGCCAAGCGCTTCGCTCGCAGCGAAGCGCTGCTCGAGCAAGACCGGGCAGCGCGGACGCTGGCCCAGGCCGCTCCCAGCAGGCTGCTCGACGGCGCCGTTCCGCGGCTGCTCGACGAGTGGCAGCGGGCACCGGGGCTGTGGGCCGCGGTGCGCGGTGCCTGTGATGCCCGGGGCGCCGCCGGCCAGTTCATTCTCACCGGGTCAGCCGTTCCGGCCGACGACCTCACGAGGCACTCGGGCGCGCTGAGAGTGCAGCGGCTGGCGCTGCGCACCATGTCGCTGTTTGAGCAGGGGCTCTCCTCAGAAGCAGTCTCGCTGGCCGGCCTGCTCGACGGTGTCCCCGCAGAGGGGCCCCCGACCGGCCAGCACCTGCCCGAAACGGTGGACGCGCTGTGCCGGGGCGGCTGGCCCGCTTTCGGCGCGCAGCTGCCGCCCGCGGATGCCGCTCGGGCCCTGCGCAGCTATCTCGACGACATCGCCCGCGCCGACATCCGCCAAGTCGACGGCGTCGAACGCGACCCGATACGGGTGTCGGCCCTGCTGAGGTCGCTGGCACGCAATGTCGCCACAGCGGCGAGCCTGAACAAGCTGGCCGGCGAAGCCAGCGCCGACGCGCCGCTCAGCCGCCACACCGTCCGCTCCTACCTTGACGCCCTCGAACGGCTGCATATCACAGAGCCGCTTCGGGCGTGGCCGACCCACCTGCGCTCCCGGGCGCCGCTGCTGACGAGCCCCAAACACCACTTCTGCGACCCGTCGCTGGCCGCCGCAGCCCTGCGAGCCACCCCCCGCGGGCTGCTGGCCGACCTCAAAACGCTCGGATTCCTGTTCGAGTCGTTGGTGATCCGAGAGTTGCGCATCTACGCCCAGGCCGCCGACGCCGAGGTCTACTCGTTCACCGATGCCGCCGGGGCCGAAGCCGACGCAATCGTCGATGCACGAGACGGCCGCTGGATCGCCGTCGAGGCCAAGCTCGGCGGCGACGAGCAGATCGACAGCGCGGCCCGATCGCTGCTGGCGGCCAGCAAAAAGGTGGACGAGCGCCGGATGGGCACGCCCTCGGCACTGGTGGTGATCACCGCCGCCGACGGATACGCCTACCAGCGCCGCGACGGCGTGAGCGTGGTGCCCCTGTTCACCCTCGGCCCCTGAGGTGCCGAACACCCCGCCGAGCGCATAGATCTCCTGCTTCGCCAGGCACACGAGTGGCCCGAGGTCGCGCAGCTGCCGGCATCGGTCTCCGGCCTATCCCGACAAGTCACCAACGCCGCCTTGGAGCATCAGCGAGAAAACGGCTGGCCATGATCGGCGGCGTTGGACCGCGGCCGTGTGCTGCGGGCCGGAAATCCGGACACATTTTTCAAGTCAACTTGTGCGGGTGAAGAAGTCCTCTAGGGCGGCGACCAGGCCGGGCACGGTGTGGTCGGTAGCCTCTACGGTCACCTCTAGGCCCTGGTTGCGGGCGGTGGCGGTGGTGATGGGGCCAATGGTGGCCACCACCTTGGGCACCGCGTCGATACCGTAGGCATCCACGAAATTGGTCACGGTGGACGACGAGGTGAAGGTGATGACCTCGGCTTCGGCCAGCACGGCCGCCGTATCGGGGGCGGGGGCCGGAGCGACGGTGCGATAGGCGGGAACCACATCCACGTCCCAGCCAGCGGCGGCCAGACCGTCGGGCAGCACGTCGCGGGCGGTTTCGGCCCGGGGGATGAGCACCCGGCCGGGGCCATCGGGCCCGACCTCTTCGGACAGAGCCTCAAGCAGGGCCTCGGCCACGTACTGCTCGGGCACCAGGTCGGCGACCACGTTGCGGTCGGCCAGCGCGGCGGCGGTACCCGGGCCGATGGCCGCTACCTGCACTCCCCCTAGGACGCGGGCGTCCCGCAGGTGCTCGAAGAACTGGGCTACTCCGGTGGGCGAAGTGAACACCACCCAGTCATAGATGCCAACCTCGTCGGCAGCCCTCACCAGGCGATCGAGGTCTTCTGGAGGCTCGAACTCGATGGCGGGCAATTCGACAGCCTCTGCCCCCCGTCGGCGGAGGTCGGCGGCCAGCGCGGCGGCTTGGGGCCGAGCCCGGGTCACCACAATGCGGCGGCCGAACAGGGGCCGGTTCTCAAACCAAGCCAGATCAGCAGCAGCCACCTCGCCTATCACAATGGTGGCAGGCGGTTGAGGATCGAAGTCGGCCAGGGTGGCCAGGGTGGCCCGCAGCGTGTACTGGTTGGGCCGGGTGCCCCATTGCACCGCGGCCGCCGGGGTGTCGGGGTCCATGCCCGCCGCCATCAGCCGCTCGCAGATGGGGCGGCACCGGGCCGCACCCATGAGCACCACCAGCGTGCCTCCCAGCGCGGCAACCGCCTCCCAGTTGACCGACCCCTCGCCCTTGGCCGGGTCCTCATGGCCGGTTACCACCGTGAACGAAGTGGAGGAATACCTCATGGTCACCGGAATTCCGGCATAGGCGGGAACCGCCACCGCCGAGGTGATGCCGGGGACGACCTCGAAAGCCACGCCGGCGGCGGCCAGCGCGGCGGCCTCCTCACCGCCCCGGGCGAACACGAACGGATCGCCGCCCTTGAGCCTTACCACCTCCTGTCCGGCCCGGCCCCGCTCCACCAGCAAGGCATTGATGTCGTCTTGGGAGGTGCGAGGCCCGCCGGGCTGTTTGCCCACCGAGATGCGCTCGGCGTCCGCCGGGGCCAAATCGAGCAGTGTGGCCACCGACAGCCGGTCGTACACCACCACATCGGCACCAGCCAGAACCTCAGCCCCCCTCAGGGTCAAAAGGTCGGGATCTCCCGGCCCCGCACCCACCAAATACACGGTCATCGGGCTGTCCAAGCCAGCTCGAGGTACATGGTCATGAGGCCACCGCCTTGAGCAGTTGGCGGGCCAAGTCCTGTCCCAACGCCTCCCCGTCATCGCTTTCGCCTGCCGCAGTGTGGCACCGGCCGTCGAGGCCGTCGGCCAGCACGGCTCGCATGGCCAACGTGCCATCTCGAACGTGGGCATGGGCTCCGGCGGGCAATGTGCAATCACCCCCCAGGGTGGCCAGAAAAGTCCGCTCGGCATCCACCTCTCGGCGGGTAACAGGGTCTTCAATGAAGGCCAACAACGAGCGCACTCGGTGGTCGTCGACACGGCACTCCACCGCCAGGGCGCCTTGGCCCACCTGGGGCACCATGACCTCACAGCCCAACACGTCGACCACCGCCGGTTGTTCGCCCAAGCGGTCCAATGCGGCCTTGGCCATTATCACCGCGTCGTAGTCGGTGGCTTTTTTCAGCCGGGTACCGATGTTGCCCCGCAGCTCGACGAACCGCAGGTCGGGACGAAGCTCCCGGAGCTGCACCCGGCGGCGAGCCGAACCGGTGGCCACCAGGGCGCCTTGGACAAGATCGGATAAGCGACAGCCCACCAATGCATCTCGAGGATCAGCCCTGCGGGACACCGCGGCAATCACCAGACCGTCGGGAGTGGCCGCGGGCAGGTCTTTGGCCGAGTGGACGGCGATGTCGGCTCGGCCGTCGAGCACCGCGGCCTGTACCTCTTTGACGAACACCCCCTTGCCGCCGATGGCCGAGATGGGCTCGTCGGCCAACCGGTCGCCGGTGGTGGTGACCAGAATCGGCTCGACGTCGGCGGCGCGGCCCAGCAGTTCAGCGATGTGGGCGGTCTGCCAGCGGGCCAGGGCGCTGCCTCGGGTGGCGGCGCGCAGCATGGGGTTGTCCCTAGAGATCGAACAGGTCCCGGAGCGCTTCGGCCAGGCGATCGCCCCGCGGCGATCCGGCCGCGTCCTTCAGCCTGACGGTGGGCTCGTGCAGGAGCTTGCCCACCAAACCCCGAGTGGCCGCTTCCACCGCTTCCCGCTCGGCCGGGGACAGACCGCTCGCATGACGGTCCAGCTCCTCTTTGCGCAGAATCTCCGCTCGAGTCCGGAAGGCGGCAATCAAGGGCGCCGCCTCACGGGCCGAGCTGCGGTCCAGATAGCGGTTCAGTTCGTCGTCGATGATGCCCCGCACCCGGTCCAACTCGGCCCGGCGCTCTCGCAGGCCCCGATCAGCGAAGGCCCGCAGATCGTCCATGTCCAGCAGGGTCACTCCGTCCAGATCGCCCGCTGCGGGATCCACATCGCGGGGCACCGCAACGTCCACGATCAAAAGCGGGCGATTGGCTCGCTCAGCCATGATCTCGGCCACGTCGCAATGCTCCAGAATCATCGACGACGCACCAGTGGATGTGAGCAGCACGTCCACCACGGCCAGCTCGGCGGACATCTCGCGGAGGCCCACTGCCCGGCCTCCGATCCGCTGGGCCAATTCCTCGCCCCGACCAGTGGTGCGATTGGCCACCACAACTTCGGCGGCCTCGCTCTTGGCCAGGCTGGCCGCCATACCCTCGCCCATGTCGCCAGCACCCAACACCATCAGCCGGCGGCCGGCCAAGCCGTCCAGCCGCTCGGTGGCCAGGGCCACTGCCGCCTGGGAGACAGAGGTGATATGACGGGAAATGCCGGTCTCGGTACGGGCCCGCTTGCCTACCTCCGTGGCGTGGCGGAAAAGGTTGTTCAGCGACGAGCCGCAGGTGCCCTCCAGCCGGGCCGTCTCCCATGCGCTCTTGACCTGCCCTTGAATCTCGTTCTCGCCGAGCACGGCTGAGTCCAAGCCACAGGCCACCGAGAACAGGTGAGAAACGGCATCGGCCTCGTAGTGGGCGTAGAGGGAATCGCTGAACTGCTCAGGAGCCACATGGGCGGTCTCAGAAAGGAAGTCGCGCACATTCTGGAAGGCCCCGTGGAAGGTCTCAGCGAACACGTAGACCTCGATGCGGTTGCAGGTGGACAGCACCACCGCCTCAGAAACATTCGCTCGACCGATCAGATCGGTCAGTGCCTTGGGCAGGGCAGACTCATCGATGGTCATCCGCTCCAACAGTCCGAGCGGTGCTGATCGGTGGTTGATGCCTATCGCCAGTACAGACACGTTTTGCCAGACTTTCGCCTACATCAAGGTGTTGTCGACCAAGCGGTCGATCTTTGCTTGCGCTTGTCCGGTTTCACCGGAGCGGATCAACTCCAGCATCCCCGAATCCAATACATCTTGCCAAGCCAGGCCCTCGGTGTGCATCCCCTCGGCCCGAATCCTTTCCCGCGCTTCGCTGAGCAGGCACAACAGGGTCTGGTATTCGGGGCCGATCTCGTGTTCCAATCGTTGGCGGAGCCAGCGTGACAGGGCCGGACTGTGCCCTCCCGTAGAGCAGGTCACCAACAGCGGTCCTCGGCGCAGTCTGCTGGGCAGGGTGAACGAGCAGTGGTCGGGGTCGTCGGCGCTGTTCACCCACACCCCGGCTGCTTCACCGTCGCGGTAAACCTCGGCATCCACTTCGGCTCGGCCCGTGGCCGCCACCACCAGCCGGTAGCCTTCCACGTCGCCAGACCGGTAGGCCCGGCGATGCACGGCAATGTCGGAACGGTCATCCAATTCGACAACCACTTCCGGGGCGATCACCTCAACCACCGCCCCCGCTTCCAGCAGCCCGTCAACCTTGGCCAGCGCCACCTTTCCTCCGCCCACCACCAGGCAGCGGTGGCCGCGAACCCGGAGGTTCACCGGATAGAGCACTTCGTCGATAGGCATGGCCGTGCTCCGCTAACGAGCCAGCACAAACAGCTGAATGACCGCCGCGATGAGAATGGCCAACAACAAGATGGCGATGGCGATGGTTGTTCCGGGTCTCATGCCAGTTCGTCCGATCGTTTGGGTTGCAGTTGGACCGGGGTGGCCGGAGCAGGTCCACCGGACTCAATGGTGATGGAGTCTCCCTCTACGCAGCTCAACTCCATTGCCGCTGATCCCCGGTTGACGGCGATGGCCACCAAGCCATAGGAGTCTACCAGCACCCCCAATTCACCACTCTCCAGGTCGCTGTAGCTGTTGACTCGGATCGCGTTGCGGCCTATGTCGCCAGCAGTGAGCCGGAGGGCGGCCCCCAGCGGCTCCAGCTCGGTGGGATCCAGATTGAGCTGCAAGTTGCCGAACCGGTCAATCCACAGCACCTCGGCGTGGATCTGGTCGCCATCGGTCCGGCTTACCGGTACCACGCCGGGCACCAGGGAATGCACCGGGATTGGGGTCCCCACATCTTCGAGGTCGATGCCCAGACAAAGGTGGGCAGCAGTGGGGGCGAACACATCTCGCCCGGCAAAGGTGGGACCAGGAGAAGCGAGGTGATAGCCCTCGGCGGTGAGCTCCACCGCACGAGAGGCACCTCCCACCATGGCCACGGCCGGGGCCAGCAGTCCGTTGTCGGGGCCGACCAGCACCGAGGTTCCCTCGCCCACCTCTACCGCCACCGCTCGCCGAGTGCCGCCCACACCGGGGTCGACAACGGCCAGCACGACGCCGGGCACCAGATACTGGGCACTGCGGGCCAAGGCCAGGCCTCCGGCCCGCACATCGTGGGGGGCGATGTCGTGGGTGATGTCCACCACCGCAACCTCCGGAGCAATCGAGCGGATCACCGACTTCACCACGCCGACGAATTCATCGCCCAACCCGTAGTCCGACAGGAACGAGATGGTGTCGTACCGCAGCGTCATTGCTTGCCTAACGCAGCGGAGAATTCTTGGGGCAGCGTCAACCCGCCTGGGTATAGCGACTGGCCAGATAGCTGTCGACGTCGCCCTCGCGCAATCGGTACGACTTGCCGATCCTCACAGCAGGAAGGTCTCGGGCTTTAATCAGCCGATACACCGTCATTGTTGAGACTCTCATGAGGGCAGCAACCTCTGCCACAGTCATGAGTTTGTCCCGCCCTTCTGGCTTTGCCATGCCAACACACCCCTCACTCCGCTGTGCGCCGCTCACCTTACGCGGCACTGCCCGCCGAGTGCCACCCCGCTTCCGAAAGAACTAGGAAATCGTGGATTCACCTTGTCGTAACCGGCTTCGAGTGTGCTTCTCGCGGGCTCAGGAAGCACCCAGTTCGCGGCTGCGCTCGGTGGCGGCGGCAACTGCGGCGATGAACGCGGCGGCCGCCCCGCGGGCTTCCAGCTCGGCGATCCCCCGGGCAGTGGTACCCCCCGGCGACGTAACCGCGGCCCGCAGATCGGCGGGAGGCTCCCCCGACTCGGTCAACAGCCGGGCCGCCCCGAGGAGAGTTTGCCGGGTGAGGGCACCAGCCATGTCAGGGGAAAGGCCAACCCCTACGCCCGCGGCCGTCAATGTCTCCGCCAGCCAAAACACATAGGCAGGCCCGGAGCCGGACAGCCCGGTGACCGCGTCGAGCATTTGCTCCTCGCACACCACCACCGTGCCCACTGCTTCGAGGATTCCCGTAGCCCAAACGAGATCCTCCTCGGCGGCATGACGGCCCGGGGCGATAGCCGCCGCACCAGCCCCTACCAACGCAGGAGTGTTGGGCATGGCTCGAACCACTCGGGCCTCTTCACCCAGAACCGACTCCAACGACGTGGTGGTGACCCCGGCCGCAATGCTGAGAACCCGGCTCACCCCGGCCTTGTTGAGGCTGTCCCCGGCGGAGGCGGCATCGTCAGGCTTGACCGCCAGCACCGCATCGGCCCGCTCGACAGGGTGGTCGGTCACCGTCACCCCGCTGAAGCGATCGGCCAACTTTGCTCGGCGATCAGCGATCATTTCCACGACAGCCAGCTCGCCGGGTTGAGCCCATCCGCCGGCCAGAAGGCCGCCGAGCAAGGCTTCACCCATACGACCCCCGCCGATGAGTTGCAGTCGAAATGCCACCTCCCTGCTATAGCAGGCCAGAGGCGGTGCCGTCGGACAAAAAAGCACTGGCCGGTGGGAGGACTTCCCCGATCACCCCCACCGACCAGGAGCACCACACGAGGAATCTATACATTAAATATACTGATATCAACTAGAATATATTAAAAGCTCTAATTCTTGAATCGAGTGGCATAGCCGATACGCATGCAGGGCCTGAACCACCGCTCCGAGTGGGCATAGAACGATCCCAAAAGCTGGTCTATCTCCGCTTCGGTAACCGTGTGGGCCGGCCGTTCGGCCACCAGGAACACGGCATCCTCCACCCCGATGGCGAAGCGCAACCCGACCAGCTCGCGGTTGCGCCGCAACAGATACTCGTACAGCCGGGCCTCGTTCTCCTCGGGCGCGGGCATGAAGTGGCACTCGCAGTGCAGTTGCCGTTGGCCGAGGGTGAACCAAACGGTGGACACCGTCTTCTCCTCCCCCACCATCCGCACGTACCAGCGGCGCTGGCCAGGCTCCCCTCGGTCCACCGTCAACACTGTCGGATTGGTGTGGAGTTGATCGTCCAACCAGGCGTCGATGTCCGACTCCAAGGCGGCCAACTCCTCAGGCCGCAGAATCATGTGCAATAGACAGGGTTACAGGCCATCGGCGGCGTCATGTGCAATAGACAGGCACTCGGGACTGGACCCTTCGGTACGTGGCTCGCAACGAGCGGGCCATGGCCGCCCAGGAATACGAACGAGCTCGCTCGGCCGCATTCATGGCCGTCTCGGCGGCCAGCAGCGGGTTGTCGATAAGGGTGGCCGTGTGAGCGGCGAACGCCTCGGCGGTGGGATCGTCCACCAAGAATCCGGTTCGGCCATGGTCCACGATCGAGCGCAAACCGCCCACGGGCGCGGCCACCACCGGGGTACCACTGGCCGCCGCCTCCAGGGCCACCAGTCCGAAGGACTCGCTGCGGCTCGGAACCAGAACCACGTCGGCGGCCCGGTAGTAGGTGGACAGCCAGTGGTGAGGCCGGGGGGGAACCAATGTCACCTGCTCCTCGAGGCCCAAGGTGTGAATGCGGTCTTGGAGGCGCTGATACTCGTCCTCGCCCTCGGTGCCGCTGGGCCCGCCAACCACCAGGAGGCGGGCATCCTCGCGAGCCAGACGGGCCAGCGTCTCGACCGCAACCAGGGGCCGTTTCAACGGCTGAATCCGGCCCACAAAGAGCAGGACCGGGCCCCGGCCCAATCCCAGGGCAGTGCGGGCGCCTTCGCGATCTCCGGGGGAGAACAGCGCGTGTTCCACTCCCGGCGGAGCGAGCTCAATCCGCTCAGGCGGAGCATCGTAGAACTCTCGCAGTTGCTGGGCTTCCGGTTCGCAGGACGCAATGACCGCATCGGCGCAGCCGATCACCTCGGTTTCGGCCTGGGCCCGGTGTTCTGACTCAGGGTCGCCAGTGGCCGCCTTCACTCGGGCCAGCGTGTGAAAGGTCACCGCTAGCGGCACCTCCACCACATGCTTGACCCGGTGGCCAGCCACCCCGGACAGCCAGTAGTTGGCGTGGATAACGTCGGGGTGCCGGTGGCGCCGGAAGTCGGACAGCACGCCATCGGCGAACTGGTCTAGCACCCCGAACAGCTCCTCTTTGCGCAGGTCGGGGGATCCGGCATCAATGTGAACTACGGTCACCCCCGGCTCGATGGCCACCTCATCGGGCAGCCCGTGGTGGGACCGACGCACGTAAACCCGGCACTCGCAGCCCGCGTGGGCCAAGGCGGCGGCCATCTCCCGGACGTAAACGTTCATGCCGCCGCTGTCGCCTGCACCGGGCTGCATCAACGGCGACGTGTGCAGCGACAAGATCGCCACGTTGTGCGTCATGGCATCACACTCTGCTTCGGGCGACGTTGCCCGCCAAACAAGGAACTGGCATGGCCAAGAGACACTAACCCCCGGAGACGGGAGGCAGCACGGCCACCTCGTCGCCGTCGGCCACAGGCTCAGCCCCGGTGGCCGGCTCGCCGTTCAACCACACCCGGCAAATCTGAAGCTGCTCGGCAAACGCCGTTCCGTAGCGATCAGCGGCGGCAGCCAGTACCTGATCGACAGTGGCGCCGGGCACTTCGTCTTTGCCGGTGCCAGCCGCCTCCCTGACGTGCGCGAACAGGCGCAGCGTGGCCATAAACAGAATTGTACGGGAATACTCAGCCACTGCCTCAGTCTGAAAAGCCCCGCCCATTACCGTGACAGCCGTGGCTCGTTTGCTGCTGATCCGACACGGGCAGTCGGAATGGAATGCGTCCCGGCGCTGGCAAGGCCAAGCCGATCCCCCGCTGTCAGAGCTGGGACGCCAGCAGGCGGAAGAGGCGGCGGCCCGGCTCGAGCCAACTGCTGTGGTGGCCTCGTCCACCCTGAAACGATCCTGGGTCAGCGCGGAGATCATTGCCGAAGCACTGGGCTGCAATCCGCCGATCCCGGCTCCCGAGCTGATCGAGCGGGATGTGCGGGAGTTCTCCGGATTGACCCGGGCGCAGATTGAAGAGCGCTACCCCGGATTCTTGGAGGACGGTCGACGGCCGCCGGGCTGGGAGCAAGACGACGCCTTATTGGCCCGGGTGTTGGCCGGTCTCCACCGGTTGGCCGATGTGGTGGGCGACCGATCGGCCGTTGTGGTAACCCACGGAGGGGTCATCTACTCGCTGGAAGCCCACTTGGGCTGCCCGCCCAGCCGGGTCACAAACATGAGCGGCCGCTGGGTAACGGTGGACAACGGCCAACTGGTTGCCGGAGAGCGGATCCACCCCCTCGAGGGCGTGGATATCCAGGTGCCCGCGGCGGACCTGCTCTAGCCGGCGTTGCTCTGAAACAGCTCGGCGCAGCGCTGGAGCACCGGGCGCTGGTGAATGCTTCCGTCGGCTTGGGCGGCGTGAACCCGATGGCGCAAGGCATCGAGGTCGTCGAGATCGGCGAGCACCGCCTCCACGTCGATCAACTCGCTCTCCACATCGCCCAGCAGGGCTTCCCAGGCTTCCACCGTGGGGCATATTACCGACCAAGCCGCCGACTGGGGGCGATACAGTGACGGCGGGCCGCTAGCTCATCAGGTAGAGCAGGAGACTTTTAATCTCAAGGTGCTGGGTTCGAGTCCCAGGCGGCCTACAAGACTCGAACCGATCTTCCTACTACGCTGAGGGCCATGCGACGCTCTATAGCATTGATCGCCATCTTGGCTCTGCTCTTCGCGGCCTGCGGGAACGACGACGAGTCCGCCGATGAGGCAACGCCGGAACCAGCAGCCGAAGAGCCGGCACCCATCTCCACACCGGCGCCCATCGAGGAGCCCGTCGAAGAGGAACCTGTCGAAGAGGAGCCCGATCCGGCACCAGAGGTTGAGTCCACGCCCGCTCCGGTTGAGGAGTCCACACCGGTGCCCGTGCTGACATCTGAGCCCCTGGAGCGGCCCGAGCCCGAGGACCTCAACGATCCGGCGTTCACCAGCGACGACAAGCTCACCACCGTGGGACTCGGCTCGGTTTACTTCGGCATGACCCCGGAGGAGGCAGGCGACGCGGTCACCACCCTGTGGACCGGCGGCCCCGGAGAAGGCACCCCCCGGTGCTATCTGCTGGCCCCGGCGGGCGGGCCATCGGGTGTGGTGCTCACGATTTACAACAGCAGCATCGAGCGGATCGATATCACCAATCCGAGCATCACCACCCGCTCGGGAGCCAGTGTGGGCAGCACCGAAGCCCAGCTTCACGAGTTGTTCGGGGAACGACTCGTGGTGTCCCCCTATGCCGACGGCACCGGAAACTCCATCCAGTACGTCCCCGTTGACGAAGCCGACGCCGACTACCGGGTGATCTGGGAGACCGACGGTACATCGGTGACCTCAATGCGGGCCGGACGCCTCCCCGCGGTCGCCCCCGGGGAGCCCTGCACCTGATCTAGTCCAAGTCGTTCGGCTCGGGCATCAGCACGAACTCGGGGTACGCCTCGAGCCCGAGTTCGCCGCCGTCTTGGCCATGCGCTCGACTTCGGCCGACACCCGCAGCCCCATCACCATGTCCAGCACCTTGCCTAAAGAAAAGAAACCGGGGGACGGCGAATGTCACCGACAGCCCGGAGCACCGAATAGGCGGTGACCGCGCTGGTACGGGGGTTGTCGGGGGAGGCGGCATTCTCGAATGACAGCTCGTAGGCGCCTGCCGCTCCCGAAGCGGTCACAACGTGCCGCACCCGGGTAACTGCCGGGTCGCCCACCATTTGCACCCGCACACGGTCGAACCCGAGGGTGGCCAACGACAAGGTGGCGGTCACGTTGGCTGATTCTGGGAACAAGGCACACGCTTCTCGAGCCGGACCATCGAAAACTTTCACCGGCTCGGACCCACCGGCCAGAGCATCCTGCACCGTCTGCTCCATCCATGGGCGGCTCAGCGCCACCGCGGGCTTGGTGCTGGTGATGGCCACCTCCTCCAACGGTCCGAAGAGCATGGCCGCCCGCAGTATGTCGAATCCGCCGATGGCACCGGTACATAGATAGAGTCGTCCGCCTTCGGCCCGTCGCAATCGGACCTCAAGGTCATCGTCGGCCAGGGCGCCAATGCTCACCACCAACAGATCGGCCCCCGATTCCCGGATTGCCACACCGTGTTCTCGGAGGGCCCCATGGCCGGCCGCCTCCACCACCACATCAGATCGGGATAGCAGCGAGTCCCGCTCCCCCACCTTCAGCGGATGGTCGACCACGAGATCGAAGACCGCAGTCAGCTCTGCCCCCTTGACGGCACCTTGCGACAGCTCGCGGGCCACCACTGAACCGATGGCCCCGCAACCGATCAAACCGACTCGAAGCATCGAGCAAGAATATCGGCTGCACTCCTTTTTCAGTGTTCTGTTGCTCTTGTTGGTACCCTCAAGACATGGGACCGGCGGTCATGGAAGGCTGAGCACCGGGGGCGGCGACGTGAGAGTCAAGGTGCCAGCACTCAAGCGGTATGGCCGCATGGCAGAGATCGCGGCCGTACACGCCGCCACCCATCAGGGTTTCCCCTCTGAGGAAGTCGCCGAACTCGGCCAGGCCATCAAGGAAGCCGTGCTGCTGCTCTTGGAGCCAGAGCAGCCCGACGGCGCAATCTCGTTCGACTATCAGAGCAAGGCAGGGATCGTGACCATCGAGGCCCAGCGGCACGACCAAGGATGCAATCCCATCCCCCACAGTCGGATCGACCGGTTCGAGTCTTCCGCGGGGTCGCTGGTGGACTCGTGGAAGCTTGACCCCGACGAGCGCCGCCTTTGGCTCCAGAAGTCGGCCAAGGGCGTGGGCTAGGCGCCAGTAGAGCCAAATCCTCCTGATCCCCGTGACGACGGGGGCAACTCCTCCACCTCCACGAAATCGGCCTGCTCCACCTTTTGCAGCACAAGTTGGGCGATCCGGTCGCCCCGGCGCACGGTGAACGGCTCGGCCGGATCGGTGTTCACCAACAGCACCTTCAGCTCGCCCCGATAGCCGGAGTCGATCAGGCCAGGTGTGTTCAGACAGGTGACCCCGTGGCGCAGCGCCAAGCCGCTACGGGGCTGCACGAATCCGGCATAACCCTCGGGAATGGCAATGAACGTGCCGGTAGGCACAAGGCCCCGTCCGCCGCCCGGGGCCAACTCGATGTCTTCGCTGGCTACGAGGTCGGCACCCGCATCGCCCTCGGTGGCGTAGCGGGGAAATGGCAGGTCAGGGCGGCTGCGAACAATGGGAATCTCCAACACGGCGGTGACACTACCTGGCCTGAACAGAGACTTCTCCTGATCCGCGCCGATTACTCGCCGGTGCGGGTTCGGCCGATGCAAAGCTCTAGGGTCAGATCAGCATGCTGGCGTGGATGGACTTGGAGATGACGGGGTTGGACCCGGCCACTGACGTGATCGTGGAAATCGCCACTCTCATCACCGACGACAACTTGGAGATGATTGCCGAGGGCCCTGATCTGGTGGTTTCGGCACCACCGGAGGCATTGGCCTCCATGCAGCAGGTGGTGGTGGAGATGCACACCAAGAGCGGGCTGCTGGATCAGATCAAAGCATCCACGCTCAGCCTGGAGGCCGCCGGCGAGATGACCCTGGAGTTTCTCAAGACCCACATCGACAAGCCCCGCAGCGTGCCGCTCTGCGGCAACTCCATCGGGGTAGACCGCCGTTTCCTGGCCGCCCAGCTCCCCGAGGTGGAGAACTTTCTTCACTATCGCTCCATCGACGTCTCCACCGTGAAAGAACTGGCTCGGCGGTGGAATCACAGCGTCTTCCGCAAAGCCCCTCAAAAAGCCAAAGGCCACCGCGCCCTTGACGACATCTGCGAGAGTCTCAACGAACTGCGCCACTACCGGGACACGTTTTTTGCCGTTCCCACGGAGGCAGGTTTCTCCGCTCCACCAAAGGCGGGCCAATGACCGAGCGGCCCCGCAAACAGGAGCAGGAGGAGGCCACCACCGAGATCACCGAGGTGGTCCCCGGAGTGCTTCGCACAATGTTGCCGGTGAACCTGCCCGGACTCGGCCATGTGAACTGCTACGTGATGGAGGATGAGCGGGGGGTGGCGGTGGTCGACCCCGGCCTGCCCGGCCCCGATTCCTGGAACACCCTGGTCGACCGGCTCGACCGGGCCGGCTACAAGGTGGGCGACGTTCACACCGCCATCATCACCCACTCCCACTTCGACCACTTCGGCGGTGCCGAGCGGCTGCGAGAGGAGGCCGGCGCCGACATTTTGACCCACGAGAGCTTTCGCCCGATCTGGGAACACAACGAGACGAGGGAAGATCACGACGCCGAGGGCAACGCCTCCGAGGATGAGGTTCTGGAGCGGATCGAGGACAGCTTCCGCGATCTCACCCCGTGGGGAACCGAGCGAACTCCCCCCAGCCGGGAGTACATCGAGCGGTTCCGGGCCAGGGACAACTTCCATGCCCGCTGGTTCCAGACTCCCAAGCCAACGGTAAAGGTGGTGGACAGCCAGGTTGTCCGCTTCGCCCGACGGGACTGGGTGGCGCTCCACACCCCCGGCCACACCGGCGACCACCTTTGCCTCTACGACCCCGAGCACGGCGCGGTGTTCTCGGGCGACCACGTGCTGCCCACCATCACTCCCCACATCGCCGGGCGCAGCGACACCGACGACTCGCTGGCCGAGTTCTTCGACTCGCTGGAGCGCATGAAGACTCTGGAGGGTGCCACCATGGCCCTACCGGCTCACGGACACCCGTTCTCCGACATCGGGGCCCGAGCCGACGACATCTGCGATCACCACCACGAGCGGCTGAACGTATTGCGGCACGCCAGCGGAAGGCTGGGTTGCGCCACCGTGGAGGACTTCATGCGGGTGCTGTTCAGCGAGCGGGCCTGGGGCAACATGGCCGCCAGTGAGACCTTCGCCCACCTCGTACACCTCAAGGTAATCGGCGAAGCTAACCAAGACGTCACCTCCGAGGGACTGGTGACGTTTGAGATCAAGCCAGGGCTCTAGCTGCCCGCCCACAAATTGATCGGGAAATAAATTGACATCGCGCTCAATACACTGTTGAGTAGTGGTCATGTTCGCCCAGAGCTATCTCGCATTCGGCCATCAAGGCCGTGCCGCGCGTGTAGCGATGGCCGAAACTGCCCGGATTAATCAGGGCTATTGGCCGACACCATGCGTGTTTGGTCACAAGACCGCCACCGGAAGGTCTCGGGGAGGGTCCACGTAGAGCACCTACAAGGATCAAATATCTACCGAGGCCGCCGGAAAAATCCGGCGGCCTTTTCAGTTTGCAACCACCACCCAACCAACCATCAGGAAGCACCTAACCGAAGACCCCCGAAAGGAGAGAACAATGGAGGCCCTGCTCTTTGAAAACGCACCGTGGCGCTTGGAGGCCGCGTGCCGCACCATCGACGCCTCGCTTGGGGAGATCTTCTTCTCCGACGAGCTCCAGAACATCTCCCGGGCCAAGGCCATCTGCGCCGAGTGCCCGGTAATGGCCGAGTGCCTAGAGGGCGCCATCGCTCGCCGCGAGCCGTGGGGAGTGTGGGGCGGCCAGTTGTTCCGCAACGGCAAGGTGCTGACCAGCAAGCGTCGCCGGGGTCGTCCGGCCAAGGTGCCCCGTCCTGAGGACGAGTTCGTCCAGGTGCCGGTGCCCGTACACCTGCGTGAGCGGCTCCGCTCGGCCTGATGGCCGATTTGGCCTGATGGCCGGGCGGCGTCGGCTGCTGGCCACGGCCGCTCTGATCGTCGCCTCGGCGCTGATCGCCGTCGTCGCCGGCTCCTGTGGATCGGGCGCCGGCGACGACGTCCAAGCCACCGACATCGAGTTCGAACTGTTGGACGGCGGCACAACCACAGTGGGCGCCTTCCTCAACCGTCCGGTGGTGCTCAACTTTTTCGCCTCGTGGTGTACGCCGTGCGTAACAGAGATGCCGGCCCTGGAATCCATCCACCAACAGCGCCCCGACATCGCATTCGTCGGCCTCGCCGTCAACGACACTCCCACCAGGGCCCGGGAGATCGTGGCCGACACCGGGGTGACCTATGCCACCGGAATAGACCCAAACTCCGCCATCGGCAACGCCCACGAGATTCTGGGCATGCCCACCACCCTGTTCATCGCCCCCGACGGCGAAGTCGTCTACCAGCACACCGGCGGCCTCACCGCCGACCAGATCGCTGACCACCTGAATACGCATCTCACGCCGTAACCTTCAGATTGTGTTCGACCTCGAATTGGCGGTTCCGTTCGGAGCCGGTCTGGTGGCCGCCGTCAACCCATGCGGGTTCGCCATGTTGCCGGCGTACCTGGCCTACTTCCTGGGTATCGGAAGCCAAGACCAATCCACCGATACCGGGCGAAATGTCCTTCGGGGATTGCTGGTCGGACTCACCCTCACTGCCGGCTTTGTGGCCTTCTTCGGCATCATCGGCGCGCTTACCTCGTCGCTCATCTCCACATCCACCATCGCCGACCGAGGTCCGTGGATCACGCTGGTGATCAGCGGGCTCATGGTGGTGCTGGGCATCGCCATGCTGGCCGGCTTCGAACCCAAGATCTCCGTGCCCCGACTTTCCAAGGGGGGCGATAGCCAAGGGCTGATCTCCATTTTCTTGTTCGGGGTGTCTTATGCGGTGGTGTCCCTGGGATGCGCCAGCCCGGTGTTCTTCGGATCGGTCAGCGGCTCGTTCAGCACCGACGGGGTGTGGGAGGGCACCGTGCGGTTCTTGGCCTACGCGCTGGGAATGGGCTTGGTCATCACCTTCTTGACTCTGGCGGTGGCCATGGGCCGCTCGGGGGTCACCGCCCACATGCGGCGCCTGCTGCCTCATATAAACAAGATCTCGGGCGGCTTCCTGGTGGTGGCCGGTGTGGTGCTCGGGTTCTACGGCTGGTGGGAAGTCCAAGTGCTGCTGCGCGACGACTTCGACGCCAACAACCCGTTCGTGGAGGCTTCCAATCGGGTATCGGTCCGCCTGGAGAACTGGATCATCGACGTGGGCGGCAACCGCTTCGGCCTGGCCACCGCCTTCATGGTGCTGGCTGTGCTGCTGTGGGCATTCCGCCGCAGCATCCCCCGACCCTGGCTCCTCGCGGCCTCTTTGGTGGTTGCGGTGGGATACGCCCTGTCAGAGGCAATCCAGTACCAGGGCGATTTGCTGGTGCTGCCCATCGTGCGGACCATCGCCAACATTCCGGAGCGGGTGGGCCACTGGTTCACCGACCCCGATCGCTGGCCGGTGCTGTGGGAGGTGCTGCTCGCGGTGATCGTGGGCATCGTGCTGTGGATTCGATTTCGGCCTCGGAGCGATCCTGGCCCGCCCTTGGCCGAGAGCGGTAGCGCATAGCTTGTCTCTCTCACCTCAGGCCGCAATTGCTGTCGGGATAGGCGGGCTGGCCGGAGCAGGGGCGCGCTGGGGGCTGGTCGAGGTCTTGCCCGCCACCGATATCTGGCCGTGGGGGGTGCTGGCCGTCAACCTGTTCGGCTGCCTCGTGCTCGGCTATCTGGCGGCGGCCGCCTGGTCAGCCCGGGCCCAGCTTCCGATGAGCCTCGGACTGGGCACCGGTTTCTGCGGCAGCCTGACCACGTTCTCAGCCCTGACTGTGGATGTGGCGGAGATGGCCCGTGACGGCAGCTGGGGATATGCCGCCGGTTATCTGGCTGTGTCCGTATTGGGCGGAGTGGCACTGGCCTTGGTCGGGGCTGCACTACGGCCGACGAACACCCAGGGGGCCCAGTGACCGCGCTCGGATTCGCGGTGCTGGCCGTGGCCGGAACCCTGCTTCGGGCCACCACCGCTCAGCAATTCAACTCGCCGACGTGGCCGTGGGGCACCCTGGGAGTGAATGTGCTCGGCAGCTTCGCGCTGGGCCTCTTAGTCGGTACTGGCAATCCGGTAATGACCGCAGTGGGCGTCGGCGGCCTGGGATCACTCACCACATTGTCCACCTTCGTCGCAGAGCTGACCGCCCTAACCCGCCCCCGCGCCGTCGCCTACACATTTGTCAGCCTCTTCTTCGGCCTCGCCGCCGCCGTCGCCGGGCTCATTATTTCGGACTAGCTTCTTTGCGCCAGAGCCTGTCGATTCTCCATTTGCTGAAGCTACCTTTTAGACCATCATGATATTCTAAAGTTGATGTTTGAACGAGAGCTTTCGCTGCCCGAATCGGGGGCGGAGACCTTCTTTCTGTGGGGGCCGCGGCAGGCGGGTAAGAGCACCCTGCTCAAGCAGCACTATCCCGACGGCGTGTGGGTTGATCTGCTGAAGGCAGACGAGTTCCGCCGCTATGTGGTGCGTCCCGAACTGCTGCGGGAGGAACTCGAGGCATCGGGCCCCGACCCGTCCCGGCAGGTGGTGATCGACGAGATCCAGAAGGTCCCCGCGCTGCTCGACGAGGTGCACTGGCTGATGGAGAACCGCGGGCTGTGCTTCGCGCTCTGCGGGTCGAGTGCCAGAAAGGTGCGCCGAGGCGGGGCGAATCTGCTCGGCGGACGCGCCATCCGCTATGAGATGCGGGGCTTGACCGCCGGTGAGATCGGGGATGCGTTCAACCTCGACCGGGCGCTCAACCACGGCTACCTGCCCAGAATCTACGAGTCGGCAAGGCCACGACAGCTGCTCGATTCCTACATCGCCGACTATTTGCGGGAAGAGGTAGCCGCCGAGGGCCTGGTGCGAAACCTGCCTGCGTTCTCGAGCTTCCTCGACGCGGCCGCCCTAAGCGACGGCGATCCCGTCAACTACTCAAACATCGCCCGCGATTGCGGCGTGTCGGGCCCCACCGCTAAGTCCTACTTCGACATCCTCACGGACACGCTGTTGGCCCGGTGGCTGCCGCGCTGGCAACGGCGGGCCAAGCGCCGCCTCTCGGGGGCGCCCAAGCTCTACTTCGACGACGTGGGCGTCGTGAACCGCCTAGCCCGCCGAGGCGAACTCGAACGCGGCTCAGATGTGTACGGCAAGGCATTCGAGAACTGGGTCTTCCACGAACTCTCCGCCTTCGCCTCCTACCGCGACCTCGACGAGCCCCTCACATACTGGCGGCTCCCCAGCGGCATCGAGGTCGACTTCGTGATCGGAGACATGCGCCTGGCCATCGAGGCGAAAGCAACCGCCAATATCACCCGCAAGCACCTCAAAGGCCTCCGAACCCTGGCCGAAGAGCATCCCGGTGTCCGCAGATTGGTGGTATGCCTCGAACCTCGGGCGCGGCGCACTGACGATGGAATCGACATCTTGCCCGCCACCGATTTCGCCTCCCAACTGTGGCTAGGCGAGCTTGCCTAGCTAGACAGAATCAGAGAACGTCGCGGCCCAGATAGGGGCGGAGGGGTTCGGGGATGACCACGGAGCCGTCGGGCCGGCGGTGAGTCTCCACTAGGGCGGCCCACACTCGGGGGACGGCGAGGGCGGAGCCGTTGAGGGTGTGGAGGATGCGGGTGCCCTTCTCCCCCGCGGGCCGGTAGCGCAGGTTGGCCCGGCGGGCCTGGTAGTCGGAGTACCAGGACACCGACGACACTTCCAGCCACTGGTCGGCGCCGGGGGCGTACACCTCCACGTCCCACGACCGGTGGTGGGCCTGGCCCAAATCGCCGGTGCAGATGTCCACGATGCGGTAGGCCAAGCCCAACTCGGCCACTGCGGCCTCGGCCCGCTCCAGGATCTCGGCGTGGATGGCGGGGGCCTGCTCGGGAGTGGCGTAGGCCAAGATCTCCACCTTGTCGAACTCGTGGACCCGCAGCAGGCCCCGGGTGTCGCGGCCCGCGGCCCCGGCCTCCCGGCGGTAGCAGGGGGTGTAGGCCATCATCCTCATGGGCAGGTCGGCCTCGTCGAGAATCTCGCCGGAAGCCAGCGAAGTGAGGGGAACCTCGGCAGTGGGGATAGCCCACAAGTCGTCGCGCTCCAACCAGTAGGCGTCGTCGGCGAACTTGGGAAGCTGGCCGGTGCTCACCATCACCTGGCTGTGGACCAGGGTGGGCGGGCGGATCTCCTCGTAGCGGTCGGCGTTGCGGTCGAGGCCGAACTGGACCATGGCCCGGGCCAGCGCCGCCCCCGGTCCCCGGAGCATGGCGAACATTGACCCCGACAACTTGGCCGCCCGCTCCATATCCAGCCACCCGGCCTCCATCGCGAACTCCCAGTGGGGCACCCGCTGGTGCTCGCCGTAGGAATCGGGGTCGAAGTTCTCCACCCGGAGCACTGGGTTGTCGCTCTCATCTTCGCCTTCGGGGGCATCGGCGGCAGGCAAGTTGGGGATGTGCAGCAGCAGGTCGTGGATCTCGGCAGCCACCGTGTCGGCCTCAGCGGCCAGGGCCTTACCCTGCTCGCCTAGCTTGCGGCTCTCGGCCGCGGCCTCGTCGGCCTCGGCGTCGCGGCCATCGCGCTTGAGCTGGCCGACTTGCTGGGACAGCTCCTTGACCTCATGGCGCATCGCATCGCGCTCGGTAGTGAGATGGCGATGGCGCTCATCCAGGGCGGCCACCTGCTCAAGTTCCGATAGGTCGATCCTCCGGCGGGCCATCGCAGCCGCAACCGCGTCGTAGTCGGTGCGCACCAGGCGCAGATCGATCATCGAGAACCGTTGGTGGAGTGAGAGACGTTGGAACCGGAAGTGACCGAGACCCGGGTGTCAGCGGCGATGGGCCCGGTCGGAACGGTGGTCACCACCCGCATCTGGGTGTTGGCCTGCTGCTGTTTGCCGGCCCAGCGGAAGAAGAGTACGCCGATCCACGTCCACAAATACATGCCGCCCACCACCTTCATGATGAGCCCGGCGGCCTGCTGGTCGGCCTGAATGCCGATGCCCCACAAGCGCACGTCGTGGTCGTAGGCGCTGTATAGCGCCCCTTGGGCGAAGGTCAAGAACCCGCCGGGCACGGTGGGCACCACCGACATCAAGAACAGGTAGACCATCTTGCCCGGCTCCCGCATATGCAATTCGGGTATCGGGCCGCACACCGGCAGCCACATCAACATGGCAGTGGCAAACAGCAGCAGGTGGACGAAGTAGTGCAGGGCGCCGCTCTCCACCGACGTGTTGACCACCCAGGGAATGTGGCTCACCGCCACCATGAAGTTGAACAGCAACCCGGCGGCCACCGGGCGGGCTAGCCGCCGCACCCAGACGCCGACGCTGCCATCGCCGCTGAGCGCCAACCGGGCCAGCCATTCGGGAATCGCGGCCCACAACAGCGGGGGCACCACCAGGGTGATGAGCAAGTGCTGGATCATGTGGACCGAGTACAGGTACTCCTCGGAGATGTCGTGCATGGGCCAGTCGCTGGCCACCCAAAGCAGCACCATTGCTCCGATGAAGGCCAGCTTGTGGTAGCGGGCGAACGGGGCTTCGCCGCCCGGGAAGGCTTTGGGGGCAATGATCCGGGCCGCGTACCAGGCCATCATGATCCCAGCCAGCAGGATGATCCAGACTTCGGCGTGGGGCTGGTACCGCCAGATGTCGGTGTCAGCGGCGAACACCACGAGAGCCAGCCCGTCTACCAGAAGCGGAACGCGGTGAGCATGACCATGTACACCGCCATGGCCAATATCAGGCCGAACACAAATAGTCGCCAGAAGATCGGAGAGTCGAACTTCAGGTGCATGAAGAAGGCCACCACCAAGAAGAACTTCACCAGCATCATGAGGATGAGCATCACGATGATGGCGGTGTCGCCCCAGCCGTGGACCGACTCGAAGTAGGTGAACACCTCGAATGCAGTGAGCAGCGCAAGGGCGATGGCCACTTTGACATAGAGCCAATCGGTGGGGTGGGTATGGCCGTTGCCCGACGCGTGCTCGTCGGCGGCGTGGGCCGTGTCTTGGGAATCAGGGGTGACGGTGGCCATGGCGAACCCTACTGTGGGAAGAGGTACACGATCGTGAAGATCACGATCCAGACGATGTCGACGAAGTGCCAGTACAGGCCGATGATCTCCACGGTCTCGGCCCGCTCTTGGGTGAGGTTGCCCCGCAGCGACATCACCAGCAGCGACATGAGCATGATGATGCCTAAGGTGACGTGAGCACCGTGGAATCCGGTGAGGGCGTAGAAGGCGGAGCCGAACAGGTTGGTGGTGAACCCGAGGCCCTCGCTGTAGAAGGCGGTGAACTCGTACACCTGTCCAGCCACGAATGTGGCCCCCAGGGCGGCAGTGGCGGCCAACCAGATGCGGTTGCCCCGCAGATCGCCCCGGGCGATGGCCGACACCGCGAACACCATGGTGAGCGAACTCATCAGCAACACGAACGAGCTGACCGACGTGAAGGGGATGTCGAACACGTCTTCGGGTCCGACATCGTTGGGACCGATGCGACCCTTGTTGAACATGTATACGGAGATGAGCCCGCCGAACAGCAGGCACTCCGAGCCCAGGAACACCCACATGGCCAGCTTCTCGTTGGAGATGCCGGTGCTGGTGTGGTGGCCCTCGGCGTGGGCGGCGGCCTCGCTGGCCGTGGTTTCGGCAGTCATGGTGTCAGCCAACGGTCGCTGCCTCCTCCTCGGCTTCTGCCGAATCGCCGGCGGGCGCCTCCGCCGAGGCGGAATCGCCATTGCCGCTGGGCCCGCCGTTGCTGTCGGGGTCGCCGTGATCGTGGCCGTCGTCGTGGTGGCCGGCAGCGTCGGGGTCGTCGGCCGGCTCCAGAATCCAGCCGTAGATGGAGGCCACCAAGAACACCAGCCCGGCAGCGGCCAGCCACAAGTTGTAGATGAGGCCGTAGCCCACCAGCAGGATGCCGCCGCCGAGCACAATGGGCCAGTACGACGGCGACGGCAAATGCACGTTGGTGTTGCTGCCGTCGTGGGCGATCTCCGAGGTGGGGGCGGCCCTGACCACCCGGTGGTTCTCGTCGACGCCGTACTTGCGGTGCCAGAAATGATCGAGGCGGTCCACCTGGATGTCTTCGTCAAAATTGTGCTCGGGCACCGGGGAGGCGGTCATCCACTCCAGCCCTCGGGCGTCCCAGGGGTCGGGGCCCACATCGGGCCGACCGGCCCGCCGCCAGTTCCGGGTGCTCACGTACACGTTCCAGAAGAACATGGCCACCCCGATGGCAATGACGAACGCCCCGATCGTGGCCACCATGTTCCAGAAGGCAAAGCCCTCGTCGGCCCGATAGGTGGCGATGCGCCGGGACATGCCCTGCAAGCCGAGGATGTGCATGGGGCCGAACGTGAAGTTGAACCCGATGAGCATCACCCAGAAGCTGGCCTTGCCCCACGCCTCGTTCAGCTTGTAGCCGAACGCCTTGGGCCACCAGTAGTAGAAGCCGCCGAACAGCCCCAGCAGCGCCCCGCCGAAGATCACATAGTGGAAGTGGGCCACGATGTAATAGGTGTCGGTTTGCTGGGTGTCAGAGGGCGCGATGGAGTGGGTCACCCCGGACAGGCCGCCGATGGTGAACATCGACACCACGCCCACGGCGTAGAGCATGGGGGTGGTAAATCGCAATCGACCCCGGTACATGGTGGCCAGCCAGTTGAGGATCTTCACCCCGGTGGGCACGGCGATGAACATGGTGGACACCGAGAACGCCGCCACCGACAGCGGCCCCACGCCGGAGGTGAACATGTGGTGGGCCCACACCCCCCAGCCCATGAAGCCGATGGCGATGCCGGAGGCGACCATGAAGTGGTAGCCGAACAGGGGCTTGCGGGAGAACGTGGGGATGATCTCCGACACGATCCCGAAGGCGGGCAATATCAGGATGTACACCTCGGGATGGCCGAATATCCAGAACAGGTGCTGCCACAGCAGCGGATCGGCCCCGGCCTCCACGTTGAAGAAGTTGGCGTCCCACAGCCGGTCGAACATCAACAGGAACAGCGCCACGGTGATCACCGGCAGGGCGAACAGCAACAGGAACTGGGTGATGAGCAGCATCCAGGTGAGCACCGGCATTCGGAAGAAGCTCATACCCGGCGTTCGCATGTTCAACACGGTCACGATCAGATTTATGGCGCTGACCAGCGACGCGATGCCGAGTATCTGCAAGCCGACGGCGTAGAAGTCGATGCCCTTGGACGGTGAGAACAGCAGACCGGTGTTGGGGGCGTAGGCGAACCAGCCGCCGTCGGGGGCGTTTTGGAACCAGCCGCCGACGAGGATCGAGGAGGTGAGCAGCATGCCGCCGGCTAGGAAGCACCAGAAGCTGAAGGCGTTGAGGCGCGGAAAGGCCACGTCTCGGGCGCCCACTTGCAAGGGCAATAGGTAGTTGGCGAAGGCGGCGGCCATGGGCATGATCACCAGGAACACCATGGTCACGCCGTGCATGGTGAACACGCCGTTGTAAGTGCCAGCCCCGATCACCGAGCCGTTGGGGGTGGCCAACTGGAGGCGGATGAACAGGGCCTCGGCCCCACCCACTAGGAAGAAGAACAGGGCAGCGGCACCGTACATGATGCCGATGCGCTTGTGGTCGACGGTGAACAGCCAGCTCTTCCAGCCCTCGCTGCCTTGGGGTCGGGTGAAGACACCCAGGGGGCGATGGGCGATGGCCGGGCCCGCCGGTAGCGCCAGAGTCTCCTCGGGGGCGGTGATCGTGCGTTCGGTGACGGTCATCGGCTCTCCCGATCAACGGTCCGCGGTGGGCTGGAGGCAGTCATCAACGCAATCACAATCAGTCGAGAGTTTCCAGGAAGGCAACGACATTGTCGATGTCGGCAGGGCTCAATCCGGTGCGGGCCGGCATGCCCCGGAGATCTTCGGCGTCGGCCGGCTTGCGCTCGGGAGCGTTGTAGATCCAGGCCTCAAGTTCACCCCGGTTGAGCGTCCCATTGTTGGCCAACTCCAAATAGGGAATGTGGTCTCCGGCGTTCAGATAGAGATCGAACGCCGACCCGGCAAATGTGCCCCGGGTCATCAGGTGGGTGAGGTTGGGGGCCGCGCCGGCCACCAATTCGTCGGTGTAAGTGCCAGCGTGGGGGCCATTGAATTCGCCGTAGATGTCCCAGCTGTCGGGGGCCGATTCAGGGTCGCCGCCGCGGTTGGCTGCTTCGGTGACCCCGTTGATCACGTGGCAATTGGCGCACTGTTGTCTGAAGGTGTCCCAACCCTCTCCCGCCGGGGTGCCTTCCTCGGGCATTTCGGCCGGGGTGATCTGATTGTCTCTCCATTGGGCGAATTCTGCGGTGGGGAGGGCCACGGCAACCATCTTCATGTAGCCGTGGGACAGGCCGCAGAACTCGGTGCATTGGCCCCGGAAGCGGCCGGGCTCGTCGGCTTGGATCACCCAATCGTGGGAGCGGCCGGGCACGGCGTCGCGCTTGCCGTTCAGCTTGGGAATCCAGAAGGAGTGGATCACGTCACGCGACTTGATGTCGAGGGCCACGTCCTGCCCGACGGGGATCACCAGTTCGTTGGCGGTCACGAAATCAGGCGCCGAGTCGGTGTCGCCATCGAGGTGGTACTGGTACTCCCACCACCACTGCTGGCCGATCACGGTGACAACCAGGTCGTCGTCGGAGGCCTTCACGTCGTCGAGGGCGAACAGCGCCACCAGGGTGAACACCGATATAACAGCCAACAGCACCGTCGGCACGATGGTCCAGGCGATTTCGAGGCGGTTGTTGCCGTGGACCTGCTCGGGGAACTCCTCGTCTTCGTAGTAGCCGTACTCGCCGTCGCCGGTTTCAGAGCCCGATACCCGATAGCGCCACCACAGGGCCAGCACCGCCCCTTGGACCAAGAAGAACACCACCCCGGCCACGATGAAGATGGGGTTGATGAGCTCGGCGATGTCGCGGCCTTGGCGGCCCACGGGCGACAGCGTGGACAGCGGATGGTCTTTGTCGACCACGATGGCGACCACGATCAAGGCAATGGCGCCGAAGATCACCAACAGGCTCGACAGCCAGACCAGGCCCCTGGCTCGCTTGCTCATCGAGCACCGCCCCTCATCGACCTCGGCGCCATAACTAGTGGCCTCCGTTTTCGGCCGCGGGTTCGCCGTGTTCGCCCGCCGGCACCTTGTGGTGGAAGTCGCGCGAGCCAATCGCCGCGGTTACCACGCCGGCGATCAGAACACCGACGCATACCAGTGCCACCGTGCCGGCGATCACCGACCGGCTGATCTTGGGGCCGACCGCGAACACCACCGCGATCAAGAAGATCACGGTGGCCACGACCCCGGCCACAATTACTGCGCTGAACTGCGACACGGTCAAGAACACCCGCGACAGGGCCAGCACCAGCACCGCCACGCCCAGCGCCGCGGTGACCGGGTACTCCACCGGCCGCATGATGCGGTTTCGGAGATTGCGGTTGACCTCGGGGTCGGCGGTGGCCCGGTCGGCCCACGCCGTGAGCATCCACTCGAACAGGGCCGCTCCCACGATCACCAGTCCGATCACGAAGATGGTGGCGTGGGTGGCCAGCCCCACGATCATCGCCCCCGCTCCGAAGGCGGCCACGGCTGGCCAGTAGTTGGCCTCCAGATCGACTTGCGGCTCGGGGGTCCGGCCGTCTTCCATCAGCTCGCCCACCGACTCGGCGTCGGCGTCGCGGAAGGCCACCAAGAACAGGGCCACCAGCGCCGACAGCACGGCGAAGCCCATCAGCACCACATAGCCCACATGGTCGCCGATGCCGCCCTTGTAGCCCAGGCTGAGCACGCCCACCCAGGTCTCCACGTTGAGCACCGCGAAGTACTCGGTTTCTCCCGCGCTGCCGCTGGCCACGCCGTACACGGCGGCGGCGGCCACCGCGGCGAGGGTGAAGCCGAAGAACAGACGGAAGCCGGGGGTGAACACTAGAAACCTGCTTGGCTTCGATAGCGGGGAGTCAACTCAACAGTGAACACGGAGCGCCTACTTCAGCACGAAGATCGCCGTCCAGATGACGACATAGACGAATACGACGGCGTACCAGTAGATGGACGCGGCCACGAAGCCGTCGGTTTGGCGGCTGCTGTATTGGCCGCCCAGGGCCCGAAAGGCCATCAGGAGCAGGAACACCAAGCCGACAGCGATCATGGCCAGGTGCGACCCCGAAATGGTGTAGATCAATACAGCCGCGATCGACTCGTCGGCCACCAAGCCCATCTCGGTGTACTGGAACGAGGTTGTGACCACCACGGAGAGGCCGAACAGGGTGGTCAGCGCAGTGGCCATGATGGCGTGGGCGCGGTCGTCGCGGGCAATGGAATACACCGCCCACTGCATGGTGACCACCGACATGAGCATGGTCCACGCCGCAACGGTGGGCGGGGCCAACTGGATGTTTGCGCCAGAGGGGATCCACTCCTCGCCCCCGGAGAGGACATCGGACCGCTTCCGCAAGTACACACCCAGCAGGCCGGCAAAGTACATGAGCGTGGCGGCGGTGCCGAACACGGTGCCCACCAGCAGGGTGCGCTGGCGGGGCAGCGGAGCGGCCAGGGGAGTTCCAACGGGGATGTCAGCCATCAGGCCGCCCCCTCACTTTCGACCTCGGCCGTCGGGGCTGCGCCGAGGCTGCGGACCACGTTCAGCGCCACCAGCGCCAAACCGCCCAGCACGGCGATGTAGCCGATCAACCCGATCACATTGAGGGCTTCCACGAAGCCGAGCGCGTCGATGTCGCCAATGCTGCCGGTTTCGAAGGGCCGGTTTGGCTGGTCGAAGAATCCGCTCAGCACATCGGTGGCCCCGACGAGGATCGCGCCCCCGGCCAGCGGCAGCACGGCCAAGAACCCCAGTGGTGCGTTGAGAGAGCGGCCCAGCATCTTGGGGGCCCAGTGGAAGAGCCCGGCCACTGCGGCCAGCAGCCCGGCCAGAACCGCGAAATTCATCAACCCGTTGACCAGGCTGGAGGTTTCGAGGTCGTCCATGGCGTCGAAGAAACCCCGCCAGATGTCGCCGTCGGCCTCTCGCAGCACGCCCAGAGCGGGTTCGGCCACCCGCAGCACACCGGTCACAGCCGCGGCGGTCAGCAGTGCGCCGGACACGGTGACCAGGGCGAACTGCGGAGTGATCTGCGGGCGCTGTCCGGCCGAATAGGCGTTGAACGCCAGCCAACCGCCGTAGGCCACCACCATCAGGGCGATAGCCAGGGCGAACGCGGTGAACAGCACCTCGTTGGTCACGACGTGGGCATCGGTGGCGGTGGGGTCGGAGCTGTCGAAGAAGCTCTGGGCCCAGGCGCCGAATGAGAAGAAGCCGAAGGCCCCCACGATGAAGGCCATGGGCTCGAACATCTTGGGGCTGCTGCGGTGGGCGGAGGTGAACACCTCGGCGGTGATGCCGAGCAGCGGGATCGTCCAGGCGAATATCTGGGGAGCGTCAAACGCCCAGGCCACCAAATCGAACGGTGCTTCTCCCCCGCCGAAGGGCAGGGCGTCGGCCCCTCGCATGTCCACCCATGAGACCATCAAATTGGCCAACAGAACCGGCAGCGAGAACAGCCACACCCCGGTGGCCACCAGCATCGACCACGAGAAAGCGGGCATCTGGAGCAGGTCCATCCCCGCCGGGCGCTGGGTGACCAGGGAGGTGAACACCACCCCTGACCCCACCAGAAGGCCTACGCCGATCAAGCCCAGCGAGAGGACGGTGAGCTCCACTGATTGCTCGCGGGCCGCACCGGCTTGCACCGAGCCCAACCCGCCGTAGGAGAAGGTGGCCACGATGTGGGCAACAGCGCCCACCAGCCAGGTCCAGAACGCTGCCGCCGCGGCGCGGGGGAATGCCACCGAAGAGGCGCCGAGTTGGCGGGGCACAATCGCGGTGGCCAGGCCCAAGAACAGCGGCACCAGACCGCACAGAATCAGCGTGGTCCGGTAGAGGCCGAATACCTGGAAGACCTCGTTGGCGTTGCTGAAAACACCGAAGCCACCGTCGATGTCAGCCTGCTCGATGCCCATCAGCATGCCCAGGGTGAGGGCCAGCCCCGACAGGATCAGCGAGAAGACCACATACATCTGGCCGATGGTCAGGTGGTCGCCGGTGCTCAGGATTCGAGCCAAGCCGGTCGGAGGGGTCCACTGGGGGGCCGACGACTGGGTCGCCGGCCTTGAGTCGTCGCCTGCCGCGACCGCTTCTGCTTCTGGCCTAGTCTCGGTGAGGGTCATCGTGTTCCACGAAGGCGGATTTGGGTCGGAACTTTATACAGCGACCTGGCTGTATCTCGCATCAGACAACTCTGCCCAATGGGTGACAGGGGTTGGCGGAAATCTGCCTTAAACACCGGTGCGAACCACCTGGTCGACAACCATCGCTGCGAACAGCAGCGTGATGTAGGTAATGGAGTAGGAGAACAACCGCATCGCCGACGCGGTTTCCTGGGTCCGCAGCACTTGGACGGCGTAGTACAAAAAGACGGCTCCCAGCACCACGGCGCTCACCAAGTACACCAGGCCCATCTTGCCCACCGTGCTGAACAGCACCGACAGCCCCCACAGAACCACGGTGTAGCCAATCATCCGCACTGCGGTGGTGCGAGTGCTGGCCACGGCGGGCAGCATGGGAACGTTGGCCGCCCGGTAGTCGTCTCGGTAGCGGATAGCCAGGGCCCAGAAATGGGGTGGAGTCCAATAGAAGATGACGCCGAACAGCACCAGCGGCGCCCAGTCGAGGCTGTTGGTGACCGCCGCCCAGCCCACCAGCACGGGCACGGCCCCGGCGGCCCCGCCGATGATGATGTTGCGAGAGGAGGTGCGCTTCAGCCACAGCGTGTAAACGAACACATAGAACGCGGTGGCTGACACTGCCAGAACCGCGCTGAGCAGGTTCACAAATCCCCACAGCCAGGCGAAGGCCAGCGCTTCGAGCACAATGGCGAAAACCAGTGCTCGAACGGGGGCGATCTCGCCGGTTACCAGGGGTCGGTTCTTGGTGCGCTCCATGAGGCGGTCGATGTCGCGATCTGCGTACATGTTGATGGCGTTGGCCCCGCCGGCGGCTAGTGTCCCGCCGACAACGGTGGCCACCATCAGCCACACCGAAGGAATTCCCCGATCGGCTACCACCATGGTGGGAACCGTGGTGACCAGCAGCAGCTCGATTATGCGGGGCTTGGTGAGTGATACATAGGCCCGCACCGAGCGCAGGGGATTGCGGGAGGAAGGGCGGGCAGGGCTGATACCGGGGCTTGTGTTCGGTTCGGCAACGCGCGTGCGGCTGCGGGGAGACAAGCGGGCAACACCCATGACCAGCCAAGAGTACGGTTTCGGCGCAGGGCAGGCCAAGGTATCGGGGATGCCCTTTGCCCGCGACAATCGACCTGAAAACCCCCAGCTTGGGATGACCGACTGTCACAGGCGACCCGTACAATTCGGAGCGTGATCCAACCCCGGGTTTCTCCCGCTACCTATCGCAAGATCACCATTTGGGCGCTGGCCCTTTTGGCCTTGATCATCGTGAGCGGGGGCGCGGTCCGGCTCACCGGATCAGGGCTGGGCTGCCCTGATTGGCCAGCGTGCGACAACGACCAGCTGGTGGCTCCGTTGGAAACCCACGCCATGATCGAGTTCATCAACCGGCTCATCACCGGGCTGGTCTCGGCCATCGTGATTGCTGCGGTGCTGGGCTCCCACTGGCGGGCGCCGCGGCGGGCTGATCTGGTGTGGCTGTCGTGGGGCTTGGTGGCTGGGGTGCTGGCCCAGATTGTACTGGGTGGATTGGTCGTGCTCTACGAGCTGCCTCCGGCGCTGGTTATAGGCCACTTCCTGTTGTCGATGGTGCTGTTGTGGAATGCGGTGGTCCTGCTCTGGCGGTCATCGGAGGACTACGAGCGTCAAAGCGAGCCCCGACCCCGGCCCCATTGGATGGGAAATGCGGTCGTGGCCATCACCTCGGTGGTGATCGTTACCGGCACCATCGTCACCGGGGCCGGGCCGCACAGCGGCGATGAGGACGCCGAGCGCATCGACGTGGCCGTGAGAGATGTGGCCCAGATACACGGGACCACAGTGGTGGTGCTGCTGGTGGTGTTGGCCGGGCTGGTGTGGTGGCTGCGTCACCGGGGCGCACCCGAGCGGGCTCAGCTCTGGGGTCGGACCGTGCTGGGGGTGGCTCTGGCCCAGGGGCTTATCGGGTACGTGCAGTACTTCACCGGTGTGCCGGTGCTGCTGGTGGGCGCCCACATCGCCGGTGCTGCCCTACTGTGGATAGTCACCGTGTTCTTCTGGCTCAACGTGAGAGGCCCGCTCGTGCGGGCAGAGGCCGACCTCGCCCAGGCCGTGCCGGCATGACCCCCGCCGCGCCCGTCGAGATTGCGCCCTCGGAGGTGAGAGAGACCACCGATGACACCGACGTGCGGCCCAACCGGCCCTGGAAGGTGATCGTGTGGAACGACCCCATCAACTTGATGTCGTATGTGACCTTCGTGTTCCAGAAGCTGTTCGGCTACAGCAAGGAGAAGGCCACCCAGTTGATGCTGGACGTTCACTACAAGGGCCGGGCCGTGGTGTCGGACGGCCCCAAGGAGAAGGCGGAGATGGATGTCTTTCGCCTGCACGAGCACGGCTTGTGGGCCACCATGGAGCACGACGGCTGATGTTTGCCCGACTAATCTGGCCCGCCTCAACATCTGGGCACGATTCGAGGACGAGAATCTGATGGCCCCGCGGCGGCCGATAGAGCCCAACGAGGACGGGACCTACCGCCTGGACCTGCGGGACGAGGAGAGGGCACTCATCGCCGCCATCGTCCCCGATCTGCGGGGGCTGTTGGCCGACGATCCCGCCGACGAGATGCTGGCCCGGTTGTTCCCCACTGCTCGGCCCGACGATCCCGACGCCGAGGCCGAGTTTCAGGGAATGGTGCGAGACGAACTGGTGATGAAGAGGCTGTCCCGATTGGACATCGTGGCCGAACTCGCCGAAGCCACCGTCTTGGATCAGGAACAGCTCGCCGCCTGGATGGGAGCCGTCAACGACATCCGGCTGGTGCTGGGCACCCGCCTGGGGGTCACCGAGGACGACGAGTTTGACGAAGCCGACGAGGATGATCCGGAGTCGGTGGCTCGGTCGGCCTACTGGTACCTGGGCTGGCTACTGGAGCACTTGGTGGAGGCATCGATCTCCGAGCTGTAGGCGCTTACTCCTCCACAGCCAGAGCCGCCGGTTCTCCCTGGCCGGCACGGGCGATCTCCGAGAGGGAGGCCATGGCGTTGGTGAGGCCGCTGGTGTCGAGGGGCAGGAAGATCTTGGTGGCGTTGCCGTCGGCCACGCTCTTCAGTGCCTCCAGGTAGCGGATGGCGATCAGATCGGGGGTTGGGTCGCCAGTGTGGATGGCGCCGAATACCTGCTCGATGGCGCTGGACTCGCCCTGGGCCACCGTCTCGAACTGATAGCGCTCGGCGTCGGCCACCCGCTTGATGGCCTCGGCCTCGCCTTCGGCCTCCAGAATCTGGCTTTCCTTTTGGCCCTCAGCCCGCAAGATGGCTGAGCGTTTCTCTCCCTCGGCCTCGGTGACGATGGCCCGGCGGTCGCGCTCGGCCTTCATCTGGCGGTGCATGGCCTCGGTGACATCGGGCGGCGGCTCGATGCGCTGGATCTCTACCCGCACCACTCGGGTGCCCCACTTGTCGGTGGCGTCGTCGAGGATCTGGCGCAGTTTGCCGTTGATCAGCTCCCGGGAGGTGAGGGCGGCATCGAGGTCCAGATCGCCGATCACGTTTCTCAAGTTGGTCTGGGCCAGCTTGGTAACTGCCAGCTGGAAGTTGCCCACGTTGTACTTGAGCTTCACCGGGTCGGTGGCCTCGAAGAAGATCACCGCGTCGACGGTGACCACCACGTTGTCTTTGGTGATCACCTCCTGGGGCGGCACGTCGATGACCCGCTCTCGCATGTCCACCTTGCTGATGCGCTGCACGAACGGGAGGATCCAGCGCAAGCCGGAGTCCACCGTGCGCTGGTAGCGGCCCAGCATCTCGATGAGGCCCCGCTCATACGGGCGGATGATGCGAATTCCCAGCGCGGCTATGAGGATGAGCGCCAACGCGATGACGATGAATAGGGCGACTACAGCTTCCATGGCTGATACCTAGCTTTCTGTGCTCTCAGTTGCTTGTTCTTGAGGGACGGGGACGACCACCAGGCGGGTGCCGTCAATCTCGGTAACCATGACCCGAGTTTCGACTTCAATGGGTTCGGCGGCAACCGCCCGCCACTCTTCGCCCCCAATTCTGACCATGCCCGTCTGCTCGTCGTCGTCGACCCGTTCGATCACCTTGCCGTGGGCGTCAATAAGCCGGTTGGCGCCCACTCGGGGCTGCTCATCGTCGTCGAGGCGGCGGACGAACCGGCGCAAGTACACGAAGCTGACTGCGCTGCCCACAAAAAAGACCAGCCACTGCCAGAGGATGTGGGCGTCCACCCAAGCCAGCACCGCCGCCGCCGCCGCGCCGATGGCGAAGGGGAGCAGGAAGAATCCGGCGGTGAACACCTCGGCCAGCGAGAAAACCACCGCGGAGCACGTCCAGAGCCAGCGCCAGACCTCGTTCTCCACCTTGTGCTCCTTTCGCGGTTCGGGATCATGGTATCTGTTTTTCGATGCGGTTCCGCCAGAGAGGGCTGCTAACGTAAATCGGCCTTCGCAGGTCGAGAGCCCCCATCGTCCAGCGGCCTAGGACGCCGCCCTTTCAAGGCGGTAACACGGGTTCGAATCCCGTTGGGGGTGCAAGGTTCGGCGCATCGTTTTATAGCGGGCGGCGACAACACTGCCCTCCGGGGCAGCGACATCAGGGTCCCGTGGTGCAGTTTGGAGTGCACGCCGGCCTGTCAAGCCGGAGGTCGCGGGTTCAAATCCCGTCGGGACCGCACAACAGAACATGGTCGGGTAGCTCAGTTGGCAGAGCGTCCGCCTGAAAAGCGGAAGGTCACCGGATCGACGCCGGTCCCGACCACCACCCACCCCCCCACCACGGCCCGGAGCGAAGCCCAACCCCGCTCCGGGCCGTCTTCTTTGTGGGAGTCCAATTCTGTGTCCTCTCAAGTCTCGGGCTCGAGGATCGAGACGAGCCTGGTTCGCTCGGCCCATTCGGTGATGGCGCGGTCGGCGGTGGCCAATCTGTAACCGCCCAGGATTGCGGTGGCGGTGATGACGCGATCGGCGGGGTCGGGATGGAATCCATCCGCGCCGAGTTCCACCGACCGCATAGCAATTTCGTCATCCACGGGAACGGTCCTCAGCCCGTCGGCTATCCAGTTTCGATAGAGAATACGGGGAGGAGTGTCCAATTCGAGGCGACCTTTGCTGTAGTGCAGCGCAAGTTCCCAAAACGTGAACGAAGATACCGCTGCCTCACCCCGATCCCAGGCCCCCTGGATCTCATTCCGAGCCACCGTCCCAAGGCGGGTCGTCGCTGTGACAAGCCACAGGAGGATGTGGGTATCGAGAAGAATCACTCTTTAAGTGGAAGATCAGGGTTTAGCACCCGGTCGGGATTGCTGATGACCTCCCAGTCTTCGAGAGGGACGGCAGGTGACATGATGTCCCCCACAATGCGAATCTGATCCTTGTACCGACCCCACATTTGCGGTTTCGGGTTTTCCGCCGGAACCAGTCGCGACACCGGCTTGCCGTGCTTGGTGATCACGAGCTCCTCGCCGGTCTCGTTCACCTCGTCCATCAGTGCCAGGCACCGATTCTTGAACTCTCCGGCTGCAATCGTGCGCTGCTTCGCTGCCATGCCACAACCTCCAAGTAGCTATGTTCAAATATAGCCATAGCTAGTAGCTATAGCCATATTTATTTACCGGATCCGACGGCTCTCCGCCGTAGTGGGCGGCGACGTTTTCGGGGTAGCTGCGGGAGAAGTAGTTCCAGAGCTGCTCGCCGTAGGTAGAGGGGCGATAGGAGCTGGACATATCGGCCACGCCGGCCTCGGTCTCGGCGATACTGGCCATGAATCCGGCTGTGGTGTGGTGCGGGCTGGCGGCCACCGCGGCGGCGAACTTCTCGTCGAGGGGCAGCGGGGCCAGGGCGACGTCTAGCGAGGGGCCGTGGAAGTAGCCCGCCGAGTAGCGCTCTTCGGTGGTGATCACCCGGTGGGCGGTGGCCACCAGGTAGTTGCCGGTCATGGCCTGGAGCGTCTCGCCCAAATTGATCACGTACGACCCCTCAATCGAGGGCACGTCGATCCACTGGGCATCCTGGTTCTGCACTTGCAAACCGGCGGTAGGGCCGGGGTCGAGCACGGTCAAGAATCCGGTGTCGTGGTGGGCGTTGACCCCGGCCTCGCCCTCAGGGGTGGGGGGATAGTGGATGAGCTTGGCCAGCGACATGGTCTGGCTACCGAAATACTGCTCCAGGTAGTGCTCTCCCAGCCCCAGCCCCAGCGAGAGCGCCCCCATGAGGCGATTGGCCAGGGTGCCCAATTCGTCGAACCACTGATTGGTGAGCTCCCGGTGGCCGGGCAGAACGTCTTCGGGCAGCCACTGATTGGGACCCAGCAGGCGCAGATAGTAGGGCTCGATGTCAACGGGGTAGGCGGGCCACTCGGTCCACCAGTCGATCTGCTCTCGTATGTCGGGGCGGTAGTTGGTGTACTCCGCCCCCACCGGCTCCCAGCCCCGGAAATGCCGGGAGCAGCGCTTGTCGATCAGCTTCTTCTGCTCTTCGGTAAGGGCAAAGAACCGGTGCATCATGTCGAAGATTCCGGCGCTCAACCCGCTGGACACCCCGTGGTTCACCACCAGCAGGAAGCCGACCTCGTGGCAGATCCGGCACAGCTCCTCTGCGATGGCCTCCCGCTCGACCCGCGACCCCGACAAAGGGCCGAGATCCACCACCGGGATCTGATCGAACGCCGCCGGTGCGCTCACCTGGCCCAAGGTAGCGGTCATCGCAGCAAACCCTCAGAGCTCAGCCGAACTCCCCGCCTGCGAACCAGCGGTCGAAGGCAGGGCGCATGGCCACGTCGATCAGCTCGATCCTCATCCCCGCGGCGGGCGGCACCAGAAAGGCAAACCCCTCTAGGCCGCCGCCCTCGGCGGCGCCGCCGTAGATCAGCTCGCACCCCCCGGACTGCAAGGCGGCGATGTCGCCGTGAAGGTCCTCGGTCCAATAGCCAAGATGGTTGAGCCCGCCGTAGAGCTCGACATCCCAGAACGAACCCTTGGGGCCGTCGGCCAGCTCAAGCTGCACCGGGCCCTCCACCGAGTAGGTGAAGCGCACGCTGGTGGACACCACTTCACCGTCCACCAGCAAACTCAGATCGAGGGACTGCAACGAGTGCCAGGTCATCCCGGTAGAGGCCGCAATCTCGGCCATGGCCTCCTCGACATCGGCCACAACAATGCCGCTATGAAAGGGATCAGTGATCAAAGCCATGCCAGCACGGTAGCCCGGTAAGGACTAGCCCGACTCCTCGAGGTCGTCGATGTCGGTGACGAATTCGCGGGCGTTTTCGTTGAACTGGGCCACTGCCCCGATGGTCTTGGCCTTGGCGGTGCCGCCGCGAAGGGCTGACAAGGGGTCGGTCTGGTCGCCGACGTAGCCGAGGGCGAACGCTCCTTGGGTGTAGCCCATCATTCGCAGCAGGTCGTCGTCGAGGGTGCGGGCGATCTCCGGTGGGCAGGCCAGGTACTGGTTCTCCTCTTGGCGCACCCAGCCCACGGCGTAGGTGATATTCACCCCCCGGCGCACGCTGCCGCTGGTGTTGGCCCCGGCGCCGTGCAGCACCTTGCCGTCGTAGAACAGCACGCTGCCCCGGCCCATTTCAGCCTGGGCATCGGTTAGCTCGAAGGACTCGGCATCAGAGAGTCCCGAGGAGCCGGCCAGGATGTGAGTGGCGCCGTTGGCCGCGGTGAAGTCGGTGAGCGCCCACATGGTGTTGCACTGCACGTGGTAGTCGGCGCCAAAGGGGAAGAAGTCGAAGGCCATCTCATCACGGTGCAGCTTCTGGCGGGTCTCCCCCGGCTCCACCGAGATGATCTGGGTGAGGTGCAGCTGCACCGCGCTCACGTGGCTGAGGAAGTGGCTGATGGTGCCGACCATCACGGGGTGCATGATCAATTCGCGGGCCGTGGGACAGCGGGCTACTAGGGCGCCGGTGCGACGGGTGAACCGGCCGTCGTACTCATCGCGGCCAGCGTCGGAGGTCTCGATGTAGGGCATGGCCTCGGCTTGGAGCCGGTCCATGGTGGCCGCGTCGGCCACGTCGTCGACAATGGCATAGCCGAAGCGGCTCAAGTGATCGCTTACCTCGGCCGGGTCGGCAGTGGGCGGGAAATGACTCAGGGCCACGACAAGATGGTAAGCGGGCTAATTTCCAAACTGTGACTCGACTGGTGATACACGCCGACGACGAGGGCATCAAGGCCGCGGCGGCCTCCGCTCGGGCGGCGGGAATGCCAGTGTTCGATTTGGTGCTGGAAACCGACTTCTCCCGACCACCGCAGGAGCCGCCCGACTACCAGAGGATGCTCGGCGATCTCGACGACAGCCTTGTCTTCTGCGCCTTTCATCCCAACTCGCCGGGAGGGGCCGAGATCGAGGTGATCGAGCCCGACTCCTTCCACGTCCGCACCGACGAATACGAGTTGTTCGGCACTGCCGGTTGGAAGGAATGGTTGGTGAGCCAACCCTACGAACTGGCCTCCATGGCTGATCTGGCCTAGCTGCGCCTAGTCCCCTAGCCGGTGGGGACTTTGGCCAGCACCCTTCTTCAACCCTGGGGATGCGCAGCCAGGTGGCGCCGGCCTTGGCGGCGCATGAGGGTCCAGGTCTGCTCCAGGTAGCCGGCCTGGTCGTCCACCAGCTTTTTCAGACCGAGCCGCAGGTGCTCGGGGATCTCGGGGGCGTCGGTGGGCTCGAGGGTCACGTCGAGCTGGGCCTGGTCTTCCAGGGTAGCGTGCAGTGCCGCGGCCCGGGCCAGGGTGGCCCCGACGGTGATGGCCCCGTGCCAGGGAATGATCACGGTGTGGTTGGTCTCGATAGCCGGCCCGATGGACTCGAAGCGGTCGTCGGGGCTCAACACCTGGTCGTCGTGGAAGATGCAGCACAGGTTGTGACGCATCTTGAGCGGCCGGGCCAGCGAAGCCAACGCGGTGATCCACCGGCCGTGACTGTGGACGATGGCATTGACGTCGCGGCGGTTCTGGTACACACCGGCGTGGAACTCGAATCCCAGGCTCACCTCCCGGTTGCCCTCCAGCAGATTGCCGTCGTAGTCGAGCTTCATCACGTCGTCGGCGGTGATCTCGCCCAGGGTCCGGTCGAAGGCGTTGATCCAAAAGGCGTCCTCCCCGTCGGCCCGCACGCTGACATGGCCGCCGATGCCGGTGTCGCACCCTCGAACGGTGAGAGCTCGACAGGCCAACACAATGTCGTGAACAATCTCCGGAGCAGTCATGGCTCTAGGGTATGGCACAGATGAGAGCTAGCCAACGACGAGTCTGCCAACGTCGAATGTGCCCATGACAAGTGTGCCCATGACGAATGTCGTCGTGCTGGGCGCCGGAGCGCTGGGATCGGTGTACGGGGCGTGGTTCGCCGAGGCCGGGGCCGAGGTGACCCTGGTGGCCCGCCCGGCCCATGCCGATGCCGTGAACCGGAGCGGCCTGCGCATCGACAGCCGGCCGCCGGTGGCGGTCAAGGCCGTCTCCGATCCCACCGATGCCGGCGACTGCGACATCCTGCTGTTGGCCAGCAAGGCGTTTAACAACGCAGATCTCCTGGGCGGCTACCGGGGCAGCGCGCAAGCCGCCTTCTCGGTACAGAACGGGGTGCGCCAAGCGGAGCCGATGGTGGCCCGCTTCGGTTCTGCCGCGGTGGGATGCGTGTCGCTGGTGGGCGGCACACTGGGCGAGCCCGGCCACGCCTTCCACTCCTTTGACGGCCCCACCCTGCTGGGCGACCTGCCCACCACAGAACCGGGCACGGCGGCGACCATCGCCCAAGCCCTGCCCGGGCGCAAGCTGGAGGTACACGACGACATCGCCCCGGCGCTGTGGTCCAAGGGGGTGCTGGCCGCTGCCGCCATGGGGGTGGTGGGGCTGACCCGGCTGGTGTATCACCGGATTTTCCTTATGCCCGAGACCCGGGACGTGTTCTATGACCTGGCCTGCGAAGGGGCGTCCATCGCCGCGGCGGAGGGAGTAGAGCTGATCGATGGCCACGGCCCGTTTCAGATTCGGGCGCTCACCCAGGAGAGCCGGGCGAAAGCCCATCAGAGGCTCCAAGCCGTGGGCGAGGACATGGAGGCGGCCGGGGAGACCGAGGTGCGGGTGTCCATCTTGCAGAGCATCGACCGGGGACGGCCCTTCGAGGTGCAGGCGGTGTTCGGCGACCTGGTGGAGACCGCCGACGGCCACGGACTTGAGGTTCCCACGCTGCTGGCCGTAACCCGGCTGCTGGCCGCGGCCATGCCCGGGGAGTCAGCAAACTCGTGAAGCTGCGCTCCCTGCCCGGGATGCTGGCCCGAACCCCCAAGGGGGCCAGTCGGTGGCACACCTACGACGACTTCCGAGAGGAGTCCCGTCGGCGGCTCCCCAAGATGGTGTTCGACTTCGTGGAGGGCGGCGCGGAGGGCGAGCTGACCATCGCCGCCAACCGGGCGGCCATTGACAAGGTGGAGCTGGCTCCGCGCTATCTGGTGGACGTGGCCGAGCGGGATTTGTCCACCACCGTGTTGGGCCAGCCGGTGTCGCTGCCGTTTCTGCTGGCCCCCGCCGGTTTGGCCACGCTGGTACACCGCGAGGGCGAGCTGGCCGCGGCCCGTGCGGCGGCGGCCGCGGGCACCGTGTACGCGGTGAGTACCGGATCGGGCTACCCCCTGGAGGACATCGCCGCTGCCGCCCCCAACGGCCGGCGGTGGTTCCAGCTCTACCTATGGAAGAGCCCCGAGGTGGTGCGATCGCTGGTGAACCGAGCCCGAGACGCCGGTTACGAGGCACTGGTGCTGACCGTGGACGTGCCGGTGGTGGGCAAGCGGGAGCGCGACCTGCGCAATGGCATGTCGCTGCCCCCTCGCATCCGCTGGAACAGCGCGCTGGACACCGCCCGCCGCCTGCGGTGGTTGCGCCAGTTGGTGACCGGCCCCGACATCACCTTCGGCAGCCTGGTGGAGTTGGGCATCGGTGACGACGCCAGCGCCATCGGGGCCTACGTGGACCGGGAGCTGGCCGACCCGTCCCGCACCTGGGACGACGTGGCCTGGTTGCGGCGGGAATGGGACGGCCCGCTGCTCATCAAAGGGGTGACCACTGTGACCGACGCCGAGGCTGCCGTGCGGTGGGGGGCCGACGGGGTGATCGTGTCGAACCACGGCGGTCGCCAATTGGACTCGGTACCGGGGGCCTTCGCCGTGCTTCCCCAGATCGCCGAAGCAGTGGGCGACCGGGCCGAGGTGCTGGTGGACGGCGGCTGCCAGCGGGGTGCCGATGTGGTGAAGGCCCGGGCCCTGGGCGCGCGGGCCGCGATGGGAGGAAGGAGCTGGTTCTGGGGACTGGCGGTGGACGGCGAGGCCGGAGTGGCCCGCATGCTCGACATCTACCGCACCGACATCGACCGCACATTGGCGCTGGTGGGTCGTCCCCGCTTCGACGGCATCGGCCCCGATCTAGTGACCTGACCGGGCGCGATGCCGGTCGGATACAGCTCTGTATGCCTTTGTTGCCTCAGGTATGCGGTGGGCTTACGCTGGTGGTAGCTATAGGTCAAAAGGCATAGGGCAAGGAGGGGCTGTCATGGATCGGCTCAAAATTCTCGGAAAAACTATGGGTTCTCGCAGGGCCTTCACCGTGGTGGTCGCCCTGCTGGCCGTGTTCTCGCTGCTGGCAGCAAGCTGCGGCAACGACGATGCTGCCCCCGAAGTCGGCGACGGCTCTCTCGGCGTCGTCACCGTCCCCGAGGGCGAGTCCATCCAGATTCGCTCGCTCAACGCCATCAGCGGCCCCGTTGCCTTCCTCGGCCTGCCCAACCAGCGAGGCGTCGAGCTGGCCATCGCCGACTACGGCGACATCCAAGGCTTCTCCGTCGACCTTGGCACCCCCCTCGACGACCTCTGCTCTGCCGAGGGCGGTCAGGCTGCGGCCCAGACGATTGTGGCCGACGAGCAGGTGATCGGCGTGATCGGCACCTCTTGCAGCGGCGCTGCGGTTGCCGCCTCCCCCCTGGTCACCCAGGCGGGCATGGTCATGATCTCGCCGTCCAACACCTCTCCCGCCCTCACCTCCGACTTCGAGGGCAACGCCGGTGAGAGCTACAACGCGGGCTACTACCGCACCGCTCACAATGACTTGGTGCAGGGCGCGGCCATGGCCAACTTCGTGTATTCAGAGCTCGGCATTTCCGCCGCGGCGGCCATGCACGATGGCGACCCCTATACCCAGGGACTAGCCCAGGCCTTCAGCAACGCCTATGAGGAAATCGGAGGAACGACCACCGGTATCGTCGGCATCAACAAGGGCGACACCGATATGGTGCCCGCCCTGACCGAGTTGGCCACCGGATCGCCCGGTGCGCTGTTCTTTCCCATCTTCCCGCCTGAAGGCGACCACGTGGCCGCCCAAGCCCCCACTGTCTCGGGCCTGGAAGGTACCCAGTTGCTCGCCGCCGACGGCATGTTGGTGGACGGTTTCCTGGAACTGGCCGACTCCGAGGGCATGTACTTCTCCGGTCCCGACCTGCGCTTCGGCACCAATGTGAACCAGGGCACCGGGCGCAACGCCGATCAGATCTTGGACGCCTATGAGTCGGCTTACGGTGAGTTGCCGTCAGCCGCATTCTGGGGCCATTCCTACGACGCCACCACGCTGCTGTTGGACGCCATCGCGGCCGCATCCTGGGTGGAGGACGGCGACTTGCATATCGACCGGGCCGGTGTCCGCCAGTACCTCAATGCGGTGAGCGGCTACAACGGAGTCACCGGAACCCTGAACTGCGACGAGTTCGGAGACTGCGCCTCTCAGAAGATCACCGTGATCTTCCACCAGAGCGCAGCCAACATCGAGGCCAGCAAAAACAACGTCGTCTACGCGTATCCCTAGCGAAACGGCGTCGTAGTCGACGCTCTGCGCGATGAGCACCGCCAAACAACGCACTCGGGTCGACTGGTTCCTCACCTTCCTTCGAATTGCCGCTCTGGCACTCATCGGCGCGGGCCTGCTGGCGTTCATTGCCCAGGCCATCGACGCCAACAACCCGTTTGCCCGATGGGTCAACCCCGATGCCCTCAACCTGACCGGTAGGCAGTTTCGGGATCTGGTGGTGGCCGGACTGGCCCAAGGGGCCATGTACGGGCTGATCGCGCTGGGCTATTCGATGGTGTACGGGGTGCTGGGGTTCATCAACTTCGCCCATGGCGAAGTCTTCATGATCGGTGCGGTAACCGGGGCGGTCACCTCCAGCAAACTGGCTGAAGCAGGCGCCTGGGAGAGCAACTTCGTTCTCTGCCTGCTGTTGGTGGTGTTTCTCTCCATGGTGGTTTGCATGGTCACCGCGATGATCATGGAGCGGGTGGCCTACCGCCCCTTGCGGGGCAAACCCCGGCTCATTCCGCTCATTACGTCGATCGGGGTGTCGTTCTTCCTCCAGAACTTCATCCTGGTCTTGCTGGGGCCGGGTACGAAGTCGTATCCAAGGATGCCCGAGTGGCTCACCGAGAAGCGGACGTTTCTGGAGATCCAAGGCACCCGGATCCTGGTGCTGGCGGTGGCTGCTGTGACCATGGTCGGGCTGTGGTATTTGGTGGAGCGGACCAAAACCGGCAAGGCCATGCGAGCGGTGGCTGAAGACGCTGAGATTGCCTCACTCATGGGCATCGACGTGAACCGCATCATCGTGAAGACGTTTGCCGTCGGCGGGGCCATGGCCGGGGTGGCAGGCATTTTGTGGGGGCTGTTGTTCAACAGCGTGCTCCATACCGCGGGATTCTTGCCCGGTATCAAGGCATTCAGCGCCGCAGTGGTAGGCGGGATCGGCAACATCGGAGGGTCGATGGCCGGGGGCCTCACCATCGGGGTGGCCGAATCACTGGGTCCGCTGATGATCCTGGAGCCTCTGGGGGTGAGCGGGCCTTCACAGCTGCGCGACGCCGTAGCCTTCGCCGTGCTCATCATCGTGTTGTTGGTGCGGCCCAGCGGCATCTTCGGCGAGCGGCTCCCCTCTGAGGAGCGGACATGACCGTGACCGGGGAATTCCCCGCCACCCAGGGTGCAACGACGGATGCCGCCAGCCGTCGGCGACTGCTGGACCAAGACTGGCAGAAGCTGGTGCGGGCGGGGGCCATATTGGCGCTGGGGCAGGTGTTCATCGCCCTCAGCGGCATGCCGGTGAACTTCGACCGGCGTCTGCTGATCGACCCGATCCTGAGCCTCGGCTATCTGTCGCTGATATGGCTGCCGCTGGTGGTGAGCTACTGGGTTGGCCGCGAGCAGGTGCTGGAGGGGATGACGGCGTACGCCAGGGGTGGACGTGACGTTTTGGCCGGGGCGATCACCGGGCTATTGGGCAACGCCGGACTCACCCTCTTGGTGGTGGGGATCACCCACTTGGACATCCGCGACCCGCTGGTGAACTGGAGTCCCCAGCTTCTGGCGATCTTGCTGTTCGAGGAGTCGGTGTGGCTGGGCGCGGTCATCTGGCCCCTCATCGGGGCGGCCACCGGGGCGCTGGGCGGGGGAATGCACTGGGCCAGCACCAGAATCGCCCGAACGGCAGTGACCGTGGGATTGACGGTGTTCGGGGCGGCGGTGCTGGAGAGCGTGATCACGGATTTGTCCCAGGGCTTCCATATCGAGGCGGTGTCCGACTGGCTTTATGGACCCAAACGCGGCCTCACCTACCCCGCAGCCATCGTCGTGGCCGTGGCCGCCGTCGCGGTAGTGAGCGGGATCTCGGCTTATCGGGCTTCCCTCATGCGGGCTGAGTTGGTTGGCAGGCGACAGAGCCCAGCCGCATCCGGTGAATCCGACAGGAGTCAAGCGCTATGGCGGCGGTTGATTTCTAGACGGCTGCTGGGCTATGCCCTCGTCATCGCCGCTGTCGTGGTGCTCCCGCTGTTCTTGGGGCGGCTCACCAATGAACTGCTGGCCAACGTGGGACTGTTCATCCTGTTGGCGCTGGGGCTCAACATCATCGTGGGGCTGGCCGGGATCCTCGATTTGGGCTACGTGGCCTTCTTCGCAGTGGGCGGCTACAGCGTGGCCGTGCTCACCTCACCCGGATCACCCCGGTTCAGCCCCGAGATGCCGTGGTTCGGCGCCCTGTTCATCGCCATGCTGTTGGCCGGGCTGGTGGGGCTGTTCATCGGCGCGCCGGTGATCCGAATGCGGGGCGACTATCTGGCCGTGGTCACACTGGGATTCGGCGAAATCATCCGAATTCTGCTCCTGTCCGACTGGCTATCGGGAACATTCAACGGTGCCCAGGGGATCACCAATATTCCCGGTGTGGAGGTGTTAGGACTGACCACAGTGCGGGGGTTCGAACCTCGGTCGGTGCTGTATCTAGTGCTGTTCTTCTGCGCCATCGCCATTTACGTTTCGTGGCGGCTGGAGAACTCCCGCATCGGCCGAGCCTGGATGGCTGTCCGGGAGGACGAGACCGTGGCCGAGGTCATGGGGGTGGACACGGTGAGCGCCAAGCTCATGGCGTTCGTCACCGGCGCCGTGCTGGGGTCGTTCAGCGGTGCCATCTTGTCGGCCAAAGTGGGGTCGGTCTTCCCCCACAGCTTCGCCATCATCGTGTCGATCGTGATTCTGGTGGTGGTGATCTTCGGGGGCATGGGCAACATCCCCGGCGTCATCGCTGGCGCTGTTGTGCTCATCGGCGTCTTGGGCGGACCCAACCAACCGGGGCTCCTTCAGGAGTTCGCCGAGTACAAGATCTTGATCTACGGCGCGTTGCTGGTGTGGATGATGCTTCAACGGTCCGAGGGCCTGATACCCAGCGTTCGAAGGACCCGGGGGCTGCACATCGACGAGATGAATCAGGATGCCTGGCTGCGGGCCCAAGCCGAAGCCGACGATGCCACCGGCGGCGGTGGCGGAGACCGCTCAGAAGGCGAGAAGCCATGAGCTCTCAGCCGATGCTGAAGATCACCGGGCTGCACGTGGTGTTCGGTGGCCTGCACGCCATCAACGATTTGGACTTCACCGTGGATGAGGGCGAGATCGTGGCGGTGATTGGCCCCAACGGGGCAGGCAAGACCACCTTCTTCAACGCCATCAGCGGGATGGTGAAGCCCACCGAAGGGCAGATCGCTTTCGAAGGCCGGTCGCTGCTGGGGCTCGACCCCAACAAGATCACCTCCCGGGGCATCGCCCGCACTTTCCAGAACGTGCGGTTGTTTGCCAACATGACGGTGCTGGAGAACGTAATGGTGTCCCAGCATTGCCGCACCCGCCAGCGGATGCTTGACGCCCTACTCCAAACACGCCGTTTCCGCACCGAGGAAGAGCAGGTGAGGGCCCGGGGCAAAGAGGTGCTGGGCTTCTTCGGCACCCGGCTCACCGGCTACCGATTCGACCAGCCGGCTTCGGTTCTGTCGTATGCCAACCGCCGCCGCCTGGAGATCGCCCGGGCCATGGCCACCAGCCCCAAGCTGATCTTGTTGGACGAGCCAGTGGCGGGCATGAACCCGGTGGAATCGGCCGAGCTGACCCAGCTCATCGGCAAGCTCCGCGACGAGATGGGCTACACAATCGTGCTCATCGAGCACGACATGTCGGTGGTGCGGGACATCTCCGACCGGGTGGTGGTGCTGGACCACGGCGAGGCCATCGCCCGGGGCACCTACGCCGAGGTGTCGGCCAACCCGCAGGTGATCGAGGCCTATCTGGGCCAATCGGCCGATGGGAGTTGAGCAGTCGATGAGCTCCGACACGCCCGACACCAACTCCCCGACTCCGGGTCAGCCTGTATCCGTCCAATCCGAGCCTGTGCTTGAGCTCCGAAGAGTGAACACCCATTACGGGGCCGTCCACATCCTCAAGGATGTGGATCTGGCCATCTACTCCGGCGAGCTGGTGTGCCTGCTGGGCGGCAACGCCAGCGGCAAGTCGACCACATTGCGGACCATCCTCGGCATGGTGAAGCCCACTACCGGCGACGTGAAGGTCAACGGACAGGTGGTGACCCATCAGCCCACTCGGGAGCGGGTGGCGATGGGAGTAACGATGGTCCCGGAGAACCGCCGGCTGTTCAAGCGCCTGACCGTGCGCGAGAACCTCGATCTCGGCGCCTACCTGCGCACCGATTCCGATCAGATTGCGGCCGACCTGGAACGGGTGTTCGAGCTGTTTCCCCGGGTCAAGGAGCGGCTCAACCAGAAGTCGGGAACGCTGTCGGGGGGCGAGCAGCAGATGGTGGCCATCGGACGGGCCCTGATGGCCAATCCGAGGGTGCTGTTGATGGACGAGCCCTCGATGGGCTTGGCCCCCGCCCTGGTGCAGCAGAACTTCGAGCTAATCCAGCAGATCCACCAAGCCGGGCTGACCGTGTTTATGGTGGAGCAGAACGCCAACATGGCCCTGTCCATCGCCGACCGAGGGTGGGTGCTGCAAACCGGACGGGTCGTGCTCGACGACACCGCAGAGAACCTCCTAGCCCACCCCGACCTACAAGCCTCCTACCTAGGCACTGCTGAGCAGTAGGATTGTTCCTAATCGGCGAAGGCAGTAGGAGGAAGACATGTCTGACAGCCAAGCAATTACAAGCGGTATCGGCGACAGCTACCCGGCACGGCTGGATGTGGATTATCCAGAAGCGGGACTCAGTCGAGTCAAGACGCTGTTCCGCATTGTGCTGATTAGGGTCTGTCAGTTTTTTTGTGTAACCGGTCGTGATGGTTTTCATTTGATGTGGTC
>JAPOVT010000022.1 GCA_026708015.1 bacterium | reverse complement strand
GACAACACAAAACGCAAAAAAAAGAAATTGGTGTATACCAAGAAGACATAAAATTGCCCCCACACAACTCTGTTTCCGTCAAAGCGCCACCACCCCCCCCCCCCCCCCATCCGTAACCGGATTCCCAGCTATCCTCCTCAGCCTTCACTAAGCATGGCCACTCCTGAGCGGGCCAATCCAACAAAAAGCTGTTGAAGCATCCCATCTTCATATTCTCCAGGACACCTCCACAAATCTGTGCCGCCATCAACAGATCGCAAAGATCTCGTTGTATAACATGGGGGCTGTCAAAAAGCAAATGGGCCAACTCGTGAGCCGCTACCTCCGCATGAGGCAAAGAGATATATCCTTCCTCAGCAGGAAATATCACCACTATTGCGAAACTCATGTGTGTTGCCCACCCTAAAACCCTTGCCTTTTCCTTAGGAGTTGTAGTAGCCACAAACATCAGAGGTGGACTCAATCCTTTGGAGTCCATTTCCTCAATAGGAACAGAATCTAGACAAACCTGACCAGCATCTCGCGGTGCATAGTCGCCTCTTTCGTTCTTAAGATCCGCATTAGACCAATCGAAGTCTGGAATCACAACTCCGCCCTCTACAAACCGAATATGCGCATGACCGGACGATTCCCTTGCGAACCACGGCGATACTTCCCGATTTAGGCTAGTCACCGCAGTCTCCACATCTTCGCCAGAAAAACGCCCTAACGGTCCGCAAAAGAAGACCGGAACAGTGAAGGCCGACCAAACCGAACATCCGCCCGGCACCACCCCGACATCGACCCCGAACCGACACCGATACACATTCAAGAGCGACTCCTGCTCCGCAATCAGACGGTCGCGCTCCGCAATGTCCTGACCGATCTGTGCAACCGCTGGCTCAACAGAGATAGCCAACCAAGCCACGAATGCCAATAATGCCATCCGCATAGCCTATTGACCTTCCAATATAGACAATATGGTGTAATATTGTTGAGGGAAATTTCCAGACCCAATGTTTTCTCCATTATGACCGCACAAATATGCGACAAGTGCGATGAGCTCTCCCATCCCTCCTGCGTTACTGAGGTGTGCATCTTCAAACAGGCCTATAAACTTTTGAGATAGCAAGCGATCACTCCAACCAGGATTCTGTTGTCCAATTGCAACTGTGTCTTCGTCTTTACAAAACGGCCTCAATTCTTCGTCGGTTGACCATGTACCGATAGTGGCTATGGACGACACTTCAGATACATTTTCACCCTCTTTTAAGAAATAGCCAATTTCGAATATTAAAGACCGATGCCAGTAGAGCATTCGAAATACATCTGCTGCTTCAAGTGATATATTTGCCTCGCACTCGCGTATCAATGTCAAAAGGGACAGATTCAGGGTAAAGATAATTGCGCCAAGCTCTTCAGCACTTATTCCAGTAGTTACAAACCGTTGACCGCCTAATATATCTCGCAAGATGACATTTGCATCCTGATCAACGTTATTTCTTGATGCTATATTTCTTGATGCTATACGCACCAGAACGTCACAAGCCTCCTCTGCATTGCCAGCTAACCTCAGCACGGCTAACCAATCGTCTCCCCCAAGGTCGCCGTATCTGCCGGAATCAGAGGTGAACCCAGCTGTTGGGTTTGGAAGAGGGTGTTGGCTACCCCAAATCCACTCAGGTCCATAGTCGTTATGAGAATTGCTAGTGATTTGGATCAAGTTAGAACCGTCTGCGTCTGCGACGAATATCTCTGTATCTCCTTCTGGATTCGACTCCGGATAACCCCTACTCGTGAAAGCGATTCGCGTTCCGTCCCGAGACCATACCGGAGAATCGCTATCAGCCGGCGAGACCACCACCTCATCACGGACGCGTAATGCGTCTAGCGTCGCCACCTTTATCACCCCCGTGGAATCGCCTGCACCTGTTATGTAGGCGAGCCGGGTACCGTCGGGTGACCACTCTCCACCCCATAATTGGGCATCGGACACCAGGACGCTTGTTCCACCTTCGGCGTCAGCCACCCAAAACTGGCGACGGTCTTCGCCCCCGTTCCAGCTATCATCTTCACCCGACACGTAGGAAATCCTCTTTCCGTCTGGCGACCAGGTCGGCCTGTGGAGGGTATCGTCGGCCCTGATCAGCGACTGCACCCCGGTCCCGTCAGCGTTGACAATGTGTATTTCCTCGCCGAATGTGTACGCAACCTTCAAGCCGTCTGGCGACCACGCACCGTCTTGAGTGCCGAACGGAATCCCGAAATCAGGGTCAATAGGGAACGGGTAAACTTGAATATCCCAGTCGCTGTCACCGCCAAGCTCCGATACGGTAAGCCCCCAGGTTTCAGGACCTGTGGGGAATCTATACATGATCTGAGTGCCGTTCGGCGACCACTCCGGGCAGCACCCATAGCCGATCTCTTGAGGTGACCCACCACCATCAGCATTTACCACATATACGATAAAGCCGCCCGAATCTCCTAACCACTCACCGCCGTTGTCCGCATAAGCGATCTGCTCCCCATCGGGCGACCAAGTTGCCCAACCTCCAGTCCCTGAAATGCGCTGCAGCTCATTTCCTTCCGAGTCCACCACAAACAAGCCGGAATCGGGATCCTCCGACTCCCAATCTTGATCATCCACAGCCGCCGTGTAGCTTACAACTGCCCTTGTACCGTCCGGTAACCACTCCGCTGAAAGGTACAGATCACCCGATCTGCCAACCGGCACGAAGGAAGCGAGGCCACCCCTAGTTTTGAACACTTGCCACCCATCACTGGTATCGCCGACAAACGTGAGCTCATCGGGGGGCGAAGACCTCGCCGAAGCCTCCTCCGAGCGTTCGGACAAGTCAACCGACCCATCTCCTACCCGTCCAGAACCCTCACGCTCCGCCGCCTCCTGGACTTGCTCAACGCCTCGACCCCGTACACCGTCGTTAGCTGGGGTGGTTAGCTCTTGAGGGGGTTCCAAACCAAACCTTGGCCTGGCCCGTTCCCCACCAGGAGACCCACTCCCACAGCCAACACACAACAGACCGAACACAGCAACTAATGCCACCCACAACGGAATACATCGGCTGAGCAAGTGCGTCAATCATTCTCCCGGGCTATTTGGGGCATTGGCGGAAATAACGATTGTTCCAGCAACGCGATCATGCCAACCCTGTCCCGTTCGATTCCACAAGAATGAGGCATTTACAAGGTAATAGACGGTCATGGCAATACACCACGTAACTGTTGCCGTTAGCAACAAGACTAAGGCCACTGCCGCTCCTTCTAGCCCGTCAGATGCATCAATGAATATCGCTGCTGATATCATCAATACCCAAGGGACAATATAGAGCCCTGTAGCGACCGCACCGCGTTTGACAATTGTAATAGCATCCGGGATGGTACCATCATGAAACTTTACCACTTGCACATTCGCCATCTTCCGCCCTAGTGTCTGGCCACTGTTGGTGAGCATTATCATATGATAACTTATGCTTACTAATGCACCAAACAAGAACACAAGAATGGCGGCAATAGCACTTTGAACAAACCACGTCAAGCAATATCCCAAAACGCTCATCATACCGAAAAATAGATTATCTACAACAGCTGCAACTACTCGGCGACCCAATCCAGCGATAGAAATATTAGTACCGTTCCCTAGTTGACAGGTACTGCCCTCTGACAAATTGACAAGCCACCGCGAGTTTTTCTGAACTGATGTTACTTCCAGATGTTTACGAAGCTTCGCGATAGTTTCCTCCAATGACTGGATTCGAGCATCAGGATTGACAACGCCATTCTCATCTTTCTCCACGCTTCCACTATATTCTTGCATCAACAGGTCCTTTCCTATTACTGAAAGCTGCTTTCAATCAAAATCTTTAATGTCATCAGTTTGAACTAGATTTCCTCTGTCGTGCTGATAACTTTTTGCCCGCACTGTAAACAAAACAATCATTCCTGTTGCTACTACCATTAGGCCCAGCCCAGCCAGGAATGACACTATGATCCCAAATCCGGGATTCCAATATTCAGAAGTTAGACCAGATGCAAGATCTAGCCCAGCCACCACTGTAATTATCGCGCCACCCGATAGAATAAGCTTTGGAATAGCGAAAAAAGGAGACTTGGGTCCAATGATTACATTCATAATACCGATGAATGAGCAAAACCCGCAAAAAAATCCAAACACCGTCACGGCCAGACCAGAATATTGGTTTTCAGTGATTACTCGCAATCCGCTGAGATCCCAGATAAACCATTGCCACTCCCATCCTGCTCTCACCCACCATGGAAACACAGGCCCTATCATGGCTATCACGGCAATGCCAAATGCCATTACAGCTAACAGCCCACCCACAAGGTCGATCCTATCTCTCGCGAGCGGCGGATCAGATAGTTGCTCTTGATTGTTGACTGACATATTCATATCCTTCTCTCGGGGATGCTAAGGGTAGCTTTGCCCTTTCTGATAAAATTTGCCGCATTTAAAAAATGATATTTTTACCTTGTCTTCTTCGACCCATGTCTCTCCATCATGTTTCAACGTTCCGCTGAAATATTCCAACAGATTATAAATTAATGTATTATTGGTGCATCTAATATGATTGGCAATTTTTTCGACATATTCGTAACCTGGTATCGAAGTCAACAGTGCCTTTACTATAGATTGGCACTCAGTCAGGACTTTTTCAACAGTGCTGAGGCCAATTTCTATTGCGAGTGCCTTTATATCGATATTCTTTAATGCTCCTGCTGTCTCGAGCACTTTATATAATGCTATTGCTTTGTCAATTGATGGACTGTAATCCGGTTGCCAGTAGCTATAGGCAGCCCTAGCGACTTTATTTATCTTATGATTGCAAGCAAAGTGGTGATCACCGTCATTGTTTTCAAACAACGCAACGCTGGCACCATTGCTAGGATTTAGAGCATCTTCTCCGACTGGGTATCCATGAGACCATTCACCCTTAGTTGGCTTTGATGATCGGACAGACACCCGAAGCAGGGCGACCTTCTCATCCTTAACATCTTCTATTGTAATTTTTCGTCGCTCATCTTGTAACGAACCAGGAGAGGTCATCCTTATGGGTTCACAACCCCTAAGGGGGCATACCAAGGTCGAAGCTTCAAGAAAATCGCTGACACTAATGAACCCATGCTTGGATTCATCTAGCTTGGATTGATCGTTCACCTCTAAGTACCAATACGCTATTTCGTATTCTGCTATATTTTTGTCATGTTCTAGATATATGTGAACGTCATCATCTCTCCCCACGGCTGGATCATGGTCAATATTGGCAATCGTTATTGTTGCGCATCCCGGTGTCCTTGACATGTACTGTGCTCTTGAACCCCATCCATGACGGTTTCGGGCCGCTACTGTGATCTCATATACGGCGCATTTGCGCGCGTTGAAGATGATGCTGCGTTCATTTTCCTTAGTGTCATAGCACTTGGACCATGTAGTGCTTATGGCTTCAGGCCCACTTTTGACTGGCCCGCGTTCCAGACAGTATCGGTATTTAGTCACCGGACTGCCGTGTGTGTTTGAAGGGGGATCCCATCTGATCTTTATGTCATCTTCGATCCTGTCACTGTCGCTGTTCGAATCAACCAGACCAACAGTCATGTTTCGAGGCTCGCTCGGCGGCGTACTATTGGAATTTCTCGTAGCAGCCGAATCCTCAGCCAGCGTACCGGTTAACCCGTCCTTGTTCACCGCGGTCACGGTGACCCTGTATGTAACCCCATATCGGAGGTTACGGCTCGTGTGCGAGGTTCCCGTGACCGTTGCCGTGCTGGCCCATGGGCCGGTAAATCCAATCGCCGGACGCGAATAGCTCACCAGGTAGTGGCTGATTGCCGAACTGCCGCTATTCGACGGCGGCGACCACGACACCCTGATCTGCCGCTCCCCATGAGCAACCGCACTAACACCCTGAGGCGAAGACGGGGGTGTGATCACGATTGCAGGTTCAGGGTCGAGGAAGGGGTCAGGTTTGCTTGCATCGCACGGCCATTTTGCGCGCATTCTGTTTACACAAAATATCCTCACATCATCCAGACCAGTTACACCGTGGAAGGTCCAATTCATCAGAGAACCTTGAACTTCAGGTGCGCTGCCTCTAAAGTGCCTACCGTTTATGGTGTTGTCCGAAGTGTGAACCAAGCTGAAGACACTATGACCAAGCTCGTGGACCACGATTACGTCGTACTGGCCTTGCGAAAGAGTCTCGGTGAATCTATTGAGTGTTGGGACGAAAGCGATACCGGTGTTTGTATATCCATCTGCATGCTGGTCAGTTGATCGCATGGCGTACCCCCACGCTGCTCTTGTCGGATTCACATCTATCAACATTAAAATTTGGCGATTTTGGGTTTCCGACAGTGACTTTGCCTCTATGTGGCACGGGTGAGGGTTAGCCCGATTACCCCGATTGCGGAGCTCCATGACGGTCGTGGCATCCTCCATGTTTTTGTGATGGATGCTGCCCTTCACGAAATTGAACTGTGCGAGTCCATCTGATTCCTTATTGAAGAAATCGGAAATCCCCCTGCTGTTAAGATTGTTTACCTGCTTTTGAAGGTCGACATCGCTATATCCAGCGCTACTATCCGAACAAAGGTGGACGTACACAGTGTGAACTTGGCCGTTTGGATTACCGGTAGGAGACAGACTGGTACGCTGCTCGGACCGTTGGTCGGTGCGCACATCCGCGTTGGCCACGGGACCCCGCCCTTCGCTGTTGCGTGCAGACACCCTCACCTCATAAGCAGTGTCCGCATCCAAACCCGAGAACGACACCGATGTAGTCGACCCCGACACATCCTGGCGCCCCACCCGCGACGACCCCCGAAACAGATCCACCCGATACCCGGTGACCGCCGCACCGCCATCATCCGACGGCGCAGACCACGACACCGACACACTGCTGTCATCAGCGCTAACACCCACACCGCGCGGCGCAGACGGCACGGTGGCCTGCTGCGGCGCAGGAGCAGCAGTAGGCGCAGGCGTCGGCTGCGTTGTGGAGCAGCGGGCCACGCAGCGCATCGCCATGGCGTCCACGCCGATGCTGCTCGACCCGTAGCCATCCCGGTTCCAATGCTGCGACGCGTCGTTGTCCCTCAACGTGATGGTCACGCTCGCCCCATCCATGTCGTAGATTCCCAGCGCAGTCCAGCCGTAGGCATTGCGCTGAGCAACCCGCTTCGAATACCGGCTGCCGCCGATGTCTATCCGGTACAGAACAGTCGCCGTCGCCCTCGTGTTCGGCACATACACCTGGATCTCCTGGCGGCCAACCCGACGACCCATCGACCAGCGCGCCCAATTATCAGCACTCGACTCGCCGGCAATGCCATAGGTGTACACATAGTTGTTCGACCCATAGCCCTTGCCCGCATCACCCGCCCACCAATACTGGCTCGGCCCAAACAAACTGGGATTGTCGTTCACATACCACGACGTCTGATCCTGAGCATCTGAGACAGGACCGCCAACCGGCACCAACACCGAAGCAACCAAGCAAAGCGCCACAAGCAGAACCCAGCCAGGCCGCCAACTCCCACCGCCTGCCAACCCCCACCCAGATCCGCCAATTCCTTGCCGGGATTCAACTACAAACGAGCCAACTCGGGGGGGGGGGGGGGGGTATGGTTCATCGCCTCAAATGTTCCATAACCCAACCGCCATTCGCAATTCGGCAACTGGCCGCGTGCCAGCGCACCAGCTGATCGCTGGCGCATCCTTCGGACCACCCCGGCCCGGACTCATCAACCTCTTGCCCATCAGGCCGGCCAACAGAAGCGGGTGTTCAGTGCCCGTTGGCGAGGGGTAGGGCGTCGTAGCTGGCGAGCAGGTCGGCCAGTCCGGTCAGGGGCACTGCGGTGGTGCCCTTGTGCTGAAGGAACTCGTCACCGCCGTACACCACGGCCTGCTCGGTGATCTGCGGCAGAGACTCTGCGAGGCGCTGTGGCGGGCCGAACCAATCCGAGGCACCTTAAGACATGATAGAAGGTCAGGTGCCCGGCGGATCAATGGCCATACTTTAGGATTCGCCGTATTTCGCCTGCAGCTTTGTTGACGAACCTGCTATCGGGCACTACGCATCGAAACTGGGACCAGGGGCCTTGTTTCGTCATGCGACATTATTTTTTTAAATTTATTAAATCATTAGACTAAGCTAGACCTACGAAAGGAGTACACCCATGAATGCGGTCAATCCATTCACTCCTGACTTTGGCCGCCGGCCTCCGGTGCTTGCAGGCCGCGATGACATCATCGACAGGATGAAGACCGTGCTCGCCGCAGGCCCGTCACGCAGGGAATTCACCACTCTGCTGCTCGGCCCCCGAGGGGTCGGCAAGACCACGGTGCTTGCCGCTATTGCCAACGATGCCCAGCAAGCCGGATGGCGCACGATCAGAGTAAACGTGCCATTGACCCAGGATCCAGACCGAGGGGCCGTGGGCATCATCTCCGAAAAGATCCGAGACCACCTCGAGGACATCAGTCCTCAGCCGAAGCGAAGATTGACGGGGATGTCGATGCCTTTGCTGGCGGCAGGAGCGACCTGGGAGCACGTTGCCGCCGCGCAGCCGACCTACCAGAAGCTCTTGGACACTTTGGTGGGCGCCACAGTCGACATCGGCGGCGCAGGAGTGCTCCTGGCTATTGACGAGTTCCACAACATCACCCCCGCCGATGCCAGTTTCGTCGCCGGCGCCCTCCAAGAGATTGTCAAGATTGACCAAAAGCCGCTCGCGTTCATAGCTGCGGGCCTGCCCCACATCGAACACACGCTTCTCACCGACGAGGGCTTCACGTTCTTCCACCGCTGCCACCGCGACCGCGTCGAAGGCATCAACCTGCAAGATGCCATGGATGCCATCGGAAGGCCGCTTGCCGACAACTCCTTCTTCATCAGCGGTCCGCATCTGCGCCGCGCCGCGGCGGCGACACGCGGTCTCGGCTACGCGGTGCAGTCGCTCGGCCATCACTTGTGGGAAATTGCCGGTCCCCCGCCTGCCGAGATCACAGACAACCAGGTCGACGAGGCCATTGCGTTGATGGAAGGTGACGTTGACACCCATGTCGTGGTTCCGATCTGGAGCAGACTGTCGCCAGCCGACAAGCGATTTCTGTGCGCCATGGTCGGAGACGACGGACCTTCGCGCATCGCAGACGTCGCCGCCCGCCTAGGGACAGCAGCGACCTCAGCCCCCGTCTACAGGCAGCGACTGCTCAAACAAGGTGCCATCGTCGAGGCGGGCCGAGGTTTCATCAGATTCGCCAGCGAGGCGATCAAGGACCGCGCCGCCCAAGAGAAAAGCCTCACCGAAATGACCCCCGAACAACCTCCAACCAACCCTCAATCATCGGCTCAATAGCCTGCACATTACCTGGGGAGGTTCAGAGCGCTTGCCGGATCAGTCCGCGAACATCTCGCGGACAACTGCTAGGACTTGGGCCATAGAAGATGGCAAGAGCCTGCCCAGCCGCCGAACCAGGCGGGCCGCGTCCACTGCCCTGATCTGATCCACCACGACGTGGCCGCTGGTGTTGCCGAACTTGCAGGCAACCCGAAACGGATACGGATGACCGCCAGTTGTCATCGGGGCAACCAAACATGTGCTCCAATGCTCATTCAGCTCGTCGGGAGACACCACCAACGCTGGCCGAGTCTTGCGAATCTCAGAACCGATCGCAGGGTCCAGTTCGCAAAGGTAAACATCGCCGCGCCTCGGAAAGGTCAAGAGTCGCCCTCATCCCAATCCCATTCGACCGAATCGAAATGGGTCGGCCCCCAGGCCTCTTCTAGCGCGCCTTCCCCTCTTTCTCGGCCCAGCCGGGCCGCTTCTGCCCAACCCAGCCTCGGCTCGGCTCGGGGCTCTATCAACAAGCCCCCTTCCACAACCCGCAGCGACACCTGCTCCCCCAACCCGGCCTCCTCGATCAAGGGTTTGGGTATGCGGACACCTCGTGAGTTGCCAACCATAACGATCCTCGCATCCATGCCTGCCTCCTGCTCCGCGATGCCCACGATTTTCGTATTCACATTGTAACCACACATGGTGAGTAGCCAGTCGAGAAGGGGCACAGCTCTTCCTCATCGGCATCGAGTACGACTGACCGCCTCATCGGGTGACCTCCAACACCGGACGCGGAGCGTTATTCGGCGTTGGCTTTCCAGGCATCAACGATCTCATCCCACTCCTCGTCTGCGAAATACGGTGCAGTTGGCTCGGGATAGACGATGTTCCCATCCGAGAAGATGCCGTAGATGCTGTCCGACTCGCCCATGAGGTAGCAGCCAACGCTACAGACAGTGGTGTTGGGTGTAGGTGCGGATTTCTTGGCGGGCGGTGGCGACGGCTTCTTCGAGGGCGAAGGCCCGCTCGAACAGCTCTTGGAGGTCTTCGATCTCGTCGATCTCCCGGGAGGCGTTGGCCACGGTGGTGACTGCCTCGCGGATGTCGGGCGGAGCGGCTTCTTCGAGGGCGTCTAGCTGGACGAGGTCCGCTTCGTCGTTGGCGAGGCGTATCCCAACGCCGCCTTCGGCTAGTTCGCAGAACGCCACAAGGTCCCCTTTGTCCTCGCTCCCGCAAGCTCCCAACAAGACCAAGAACGACAAGACCACCAGCGAAAAGGCGAAGAACCTCACCCCACTAGCTTGCCCGTTCAGGAAGTGGGCTTGTCGGCGCCCACGATCCACATGGCGTAGTACTGGGCGCCACCGCCGTAGGCGTGGCCAAAGGCCTTGCGGGCGCCGTCCACCTGATGGTCGCCGGCCATGCCCCGAACCTGGAGGGCGGCCTCAGCGAAGCGGATCATGCCCGACGCCCCGATGGGGTTGGACGACAGCACGCCGCCCGAGCAGTTCACCGGCAGATCGCCGCCGTCGAGATGGGTGGCGCCTTCTTCCACCAGCTTCCAGCCATCGCCTATGTCACAGAACCCCAGGCTCTCCAGCCACATCGGTTCGTACCACGAGAACGGCACATAGATCTCTACTTCGTCGATCTCCGCTCGCCGGTCGGTGATGCCCGCCTGAGCGAACACGTCGTCGGCGCAGTCCCGGCTAGCCTGGGGATTCACCTCGTCGCGTCCAGGAAAGTTGTTGGCCTCGCTGCGCAATGCCGCCCCGTGGATCCAGGCCGCCGGCTTGGCCGAGGCATCCCCGGCGGCCTCGTCGCCCAACACCAACGCGCAGGCCCCGTCGGACGACGGGCAGGTCTCAGAAAACCGGATCGGCTCCCACAGCATGGGCGACTCAACCACCTGGTCGAAGCTCAGGTCTTGCTGTTGCAGGTGGGCATAAGGGTTGCGCAGAGCGTGCTGGCGGTCTTTGAACGCCACCATGCAGCCGATCAGATCGGGGGCATTGGTGCGGGCCATGTACTGGCGGATGATGGGCGAGAAGTAGCCGCCAGCGCCGGCGTTGATCGAAACCGAGAACGGCTGGGGCAACGAAAGCGCCCAGGTGGCGTTGGACTCCGACTGCTTCTCGAATCCCAGGGTGAGCACCCGGCGGTGGATGCCGGATTGCACCAGCGAGGCGGCCACCACTGCGGTCGACCCGCCCACCGAGCCTGCGGTGTGGACTCGCAGCAGCGGCTTGCCCACCGCCCCCAGCGCCTCAGCTAGGAACAACTCGGGCTGCATGACCCCTTCGAAGAAGTCGGGAGCCTTGCCCACCACCACGGCATCGATATCGTTCCAATCCAGTTCGGCGTCTTCCAGTGCTCGGTAGGCGGCCTCCCGCACCAGGCCGGGGAGCGACACGTCGCCCCGGGTGGTCTGGTACTTGGTCTGGCCCACTCCCAGCACTGCGGTGCGCTCAGCCATCACTCCCCCTCCATCACACACACCAGGTTCTGCTGGAGAAACAGTCCCGACGCGGCATGGCCCAGCACCCGGTCGGCCCGACCCTCGTGGATCTGGCGGGCGGCGTCGGCGATGCGCATGAGGCCGGCGGCCATCATGGTGTGGCCAGCCAGCGCCCCGCCGCTGGCGTTGACGGCGGTGTCGGGTCCCAGCACGAGTTCGGCCTCCAAGATGTGCTCCTGGGTGGTGAACGGAGCGGCCAGCTCAGCCGCGTCCAACCGATCGTTGCCTACCCCGGCCTCCGCGGCCGCCTTGTGGGCGCTGGGGGCCCGGGTCAGGTCGCGCACGCCGGGCTGGTGGGGGTCGATGCGGTGGTCGATGCCTCTGATCCACGCCGGTCGCTCGCACAACTCTCGAGCCCGGTCGCCAGCCGCGAGCACCACGGCCACTCCTCCGTCGGCGGAGGCGGCACAGTCGCTGGGCCGCAGCGGGTCGGCGATGGGTTCCTCGGCCAGCACCGAGCCGACGGTGGCGTCGGGGGAAGACCGCACGGCCAGCGGGTTGTCGGCCGCGCCGTTGAGGCTGCGGACCGCGATCTCAGCCAAGCGCTGTTCGCTGACCGCGCCCGACTCCAGCATGATCCGAGCCTGGAGGGCGGCCATGGCAAAGGCGTCGGGCCACAGCGGCCCCAGGTAGTAGGGGTCGAGCTGGGTGGAGAGCACATCGCGCAGCGATCCGGGCGACGACTTGCCGTAGCTGTACACCAGCGCGGTGTCGATGCCGCCGATCTGGAGCTTGACCCACGACTCATACAGCGCCCAGGCCCCGTCCATCTCCACGTGGCTCTCGCTGATGGGCGGAACCGCGCCCACCGCGTCCAGGGTGTGGACGAACGAGAACGCCTGCCCAGCCAAGAAGTCGCTGCTCCCCGAGCAGGTGAAGCCGATGTCGTCTTGGGTGAGGCCCACCGCGCCCCGGGCCTCGTTGATGACCGGCACCATCAGCTCCACCTCGGTGGTGTGGGTGAGCGCCTTCTGCTGTTGCTGGGCCACCGAGACCACGGCGATGTCGCGCATCAGCCTTGCTCTTCTGACTCAGCGGCCTGCTTGGCGTGCCAGGCGTTGGTGCCCGCGACGGTCACCGGGATGTCGGGCTCGCCGGTGGGCGCCCAATACAGGATGTTCTCCGCGGTGCGGCCCAGCTGGTCGTCAGGCTTCCACACCGCCCGAACCCGCATCCCCATGCGCACCTCGGAAGTGTCGATCCCAGCCACCAGCCCCAAGAAGCCGATGTCGGCGCCGTCGAGGTGGATCCAAGCGCTCACGTAGGGAATCTCCAGGTCGTCTCGGCCCGGAATGGGCAGCCGGGTCACGCAGAAGCCCCCCACATGGCCGGTGTCAGGCAGCTCCACATAGTCGGGCGTGGCCGCACCGTGGCGGGGATCAACCCCCCGGGGAGGCACGAAAACCGCCCCGTCCACCGGGGACCGCTGACCGAGGATCTTGCGGTCGGCGAAGGCATTCAGATAGCCGGATGAGGCCGCACCGGGAATGAAGTCGTACTCCAAGCGGATGGGGGTGCGCACCGAGCGCACCGGCTCCACGTCGGCCAGCTTCTCGGGCAGGCGCACCTCGCCCGACAGCGCGGAGGGAGGAATGCTCGGATCGGCGCTCATTGCCCCGCTCCCTCGGGGACGAATCCCTCCAGATCAGCGATATGCCCCTCGCGCTCCGATCGCCACCGGGCGGTCACCCGCATTCCGACCGACAATTCATCAGGGCTGTTCACCAATAGCCCGTGGACCATGGGGGTGTCGGCCCCATCAAGGCGGACCATGCCCAGGCCGTGGGGCTGGTCCCAAGGGGACTGGGATCGGAGCGGGTCCACCCAGGTCCAGCTCACCAGTTCGCCGCCCGGCCCCACTTCCACCAGTTCGGTCAGCGGTGCCGATGTCTCGGGGTCGTACTCGGTGGGCGGGCACAGCACCGTTCCGTCGGGGCGGCGGATGCCCAAAACGATCCCCTCCCGCAGGCCAGTCAAGAATGCCCCGATCACCGGCCCGGTGGTTCGGGTGAACGGGTACTCCAGTACCAGATCGGCCCGGAGTCGTTCGGCCATCTGCCTAGCCCTCCCCGTCCACCGAGATGGTGCCCGAGTCGGTGTCGATGATGACTGGAGCGCCGTCGGCTGGCTCATCACCGTCGAATTCCACCCCCATCAGGCAGGGGATCTGGAAGTCCCGGCTGATGATGGCCAAGTGGCTTTCGATGTCGCCCGACCGGCACAGAATCCCGGCCAGGTCGGCCTCGATGGGAGCCAAGAACGTGGCCCCGGCGTCCTTCACCAACGCCACCGTCTCTGAGGCAAAGTCGTCCCCGGCGTCGAGCACGGCGATGACATCATCGGGCGTGTCAAAGCGCAACAGCCGACCGTTGCCAGATATGCCAGAGAACACCGGGCTGCCCCGGCCAACAACGCTGCTCATCAGTTATCGACCCCTAGGCCCGTGAATCGCATCGGCATCAAAATTCGATGACCTGGCGTACAACCTCGCCATCATGCATCAGAATTCGACCACCTGGCGCACGACCTCGCCGTTTCGCACAGCTTCTAGCGCGGGATTGATCTCGTCGATGGTGATGCGCCGGGTGATCATGCGCTCCAGGTCGAGCTTGCCGCCCTTCCACAACCGCAGCAGCTTGTGAAAGTCGGTGCGCACGTCGGTACCGCCGTAGTAGGAGCCGATCAGGGTCTTCTCGTTGTAGAACAGCTCGAAGGCGTTGAACGACACCATCTCATCCATGCGGCCCACCCCCACGATGCAGCAGGTGCCGCCCCGCCGGGTCATGTCATAGGCGGTACGCATCAAGACGGGAATGCCGACGCACTCCAAGGCGTAGTCGAAACCCTCGCCCCCGGTGATCTCGTTCTTGGCATCCTCTAGATCTTCGGGCAGCACCGCGTGGGTGGCGCCGAAGGAAATGGCCTCGTCCAGCTTGGCCGGGTTCTTGTCCACCGCCACGATCTCGGCCGCACCGGCGATCCTGGCCCCTTGGATGGCGGCCACGCCCACGCCCCCGGCCCCGAACACCACTGCCGACGAGCCCGGGCTGACCTTGGCGGTGTTGAGAGCGGCACCAGCCCCGGTCATCACTCCACAGCCGATGAGGGAGGCGACGTCTAATGGGATGTCGGGGTCGATCTTCACCACTCCCTGGCGGGGCATGAGGAGCTTCTCGGCGAAGGTGCCCGCTCCGGCCATCCCGAAAAGCTCGGTACCTGCCTGGCGGAACTTCGTGCGAGCCATCGAAGCCAATGCGATGTTGGGGCACAGATTCGGCTGGTGGCGACCGGTGCAGTAGACGCAGTTCCCGCAAGAGGGCGACCACACCACGATCACATGGTCGCCAGCGGCCAGATCATCCACATTGGAACCGACCTCCTCGATGATCCCCGCTCCCTCGTGGCCGAGCACCGCAGGCGGGGCTTGGGGAATGGTCCCATTCATGGCCGACACATCGGAGTGGCACACCCCGGTGTGGGTGATCTTGATGGCCACGTCGTCTGGACCCAAGTCCATCATCTCAACGTCATCGCACACGTCGAGGTTTACGTCGCCCACTTCTCGCATAACCGCCGCAAGCATCCAAGAATGGTAGGCCGAGTGTGGCCCCTCCGACACTCTTGGCCGCGAAACCGACCACTAGCCTCATCAGCCATGCCGCAGACCATGCCGCTGGACACCCGGGAGCTGAACCGAATGGTGGAGTTCTGGGACATCCTGGTGTCGGAGAACTCCAAGCGGCGCACCGGCCTCACCTCGGGGCTCATTCCGGTGCGGGAATACACCGGCTACTCGGGCATGGAGGCCTGGCTGCGCTGGCCCGACATCTTGGCCCGCTGCGACGAGGTGCTGGAGGCATCCGAACTGGGAGCCAGGATGCGGGGGCCGGGAACGCAGACCACCAACGCCCACCCCTTCGCCCTCGTCTGCATCCCCTTCGGGGGCTGGCGAGCGCTGGAGGAGCTATCGGCCATGGGGCTCACCACCCAGGTGGATGACGTGGAGGATCGGGTTCGGTTCCTCATGGACTACTGGATCCGCTGGGTGGAGCCGTGGCGGGGCGACGGCTTCCGCTCGTGCTGGGACGCGGCCGACACGCTGCGGACCTGCGACCCCGAGATCATCGACACCCTGTATCAGGCGGCCTGGCCGGTGGAGAGCGACAGTGACAATCGCACGGCCCGCCGTTTCGTGGCCGGACTCCAGCAGTACCTCTTCCTGTTGTACCTCGACACCCGGCTGGGCACCGGCGACACCGGCCCCTACCCCCTGCCCAACGGCCGGCACATGATCGTTCGGGAGTTCTCATCGCTGGCCCAGAGCTGGATCCCGTGGAGCCACGTGGCCGCCGATGTCCCCTACCAGAACCTGGTGGTGGGCCTGGTGTTCCGGCCCGGCATCCACAACCGGGTGAACGATCTGTCCACCACGTTCTCAGTTCCGGCCGACAACCTGGCCTGGCTGGAAGCCATGTCGGTGTTCGAGCCCCGCCCCAGCGGGGAGCTGGTACCGGTGGACCGGGAGGAGATGCCCGAGATCCTGGCCGCGATAAAGAAGGCCCAGTCCGACGCCTACCGGCTGATGAACACCTGGACATTTGAGGAGAAAGTCCACAACGGCACTCACGTCTACTTCCGGGGCTTGATGTGGCCGTTCACCAACCTGCTGGGCATCGACGACGAGTTCGACTGGTCGCTCCCCCACCCCCACACCGCCGAGACGGTGTGGCCGATTTTCGCCGGCGGCCTGCCCGAACAGGAGGGCGCCGAAGAGGTCACCTTCCCGATGTTCCCCCGATTGAAAGGCTCCTGACTGTGAAGTTCGACATTGCCAGCAGCCAATCGATGGGATGCCCATGAAGTTCGACATGCCGCTGTCTGCTGATCTGGTAGGAGTCCGGGACCAAGCTCAGGCTTATGAGGCCATGGGGGTCGACGGGGTGTTCACCTTCGAGGGCCAGCGCGACGTGTTCTTCCCCCTGTTGAGTGCGGCCGAGAACACCGGCCTCGACCTCTACACCAACGTGGCCATCGCCCTGCCCCGAAGCCCGATGCACCTGGCCTACCAGTCGTTCGACCTGCACCGGCTGTCGGACGGGAAGTTCGCCCTGGGCCTGGGGTCGCAGATCAAGCCCCACATCACCAAGCGCTACAGCGCGGTGTGGGACCGCCCGGTGGCCCAGATGCGGGAACTGATGGCCGCCACCAAGGCCATCTTCGCCCGCTGGCAGGACGGCGATGCCCTCGACTTCCGGGGCGACTACTACACCTTCACGCTCTCAACCCCGATATTCGAGCCCGAGCCGCTGGAGTGGGGGACGCCGCCCATCTGGGCCGGGGCACTGGGGCCGAAGATGACCAAGATGGTGGCCGAAACCGCCGACGGCATCCTGATCCACCCGTTCTGCTCCGAGCAGTTCCTGCGGACCAAGACGCTGCCCGCAGTGGAGGCGGGCTTGGCCGCCGCCGGGCGCAGCCGGGACGACTTCCTATTCGGCGTGGGGGTGATCGTCGGGCTGTACGGAGATGACGCCGACGAGTCAGAGGCTTGGCGGGTGGAGCAGCTCTGCCGTTCCAACCTGGGCTTCTACGGCTCCACCCCGGCCTACCGGGTGGTGCTCGACGCCCACGGCTGGGGCGAGCTGCAAGACGAGCTCAACCGCCTCACCAAACAAGGCCGCTGGGGCGACATCGGCGACGTGTGGGACGACGAGATGGTCCACACCCTCAGCATCCAGGGCACCCCCGCCGAGGCCGCCGCGGAGATTCACAACCGCTTCGGCGGCTTGGCCGACCGCGTTCACCTCTCCCTCCACGGCGCCCCCCAACCCCTGGTGGCCGAGCTGTTCGCCAACCTCAAGAGCTGAAACCCCTCAGGCGGCTCCCCCCAAAGAGGAGTCTGCGGCCTAACCCGGCGGCTGGATGTGGGCTTCGACCCGGTTGGCGGGCTCGTCGATCCAGCCCTTGGAGTTGGCGTAGGACAGCATTCCTTCGAATTGGGCTTGCCATTCGGCATCAGCGGCAGCGTCAGCCAGCTCTCGCACGAAGGCGATGTCGATCCACAGGTGGTTATCCCGGTCTGATGCTGCGGCCGCGCCATCAAAGGCGGCCACCGCGGCGGCCACGTCGCCGTCGATTGCCACGTGGAACTCCCGGAAGTTTCCCGGGTCCTCAAGAGTGATCGTGTCGGCGATGGCGATGAACATGCCCTCAGCTTGACGCTTGGCGGTGACGGGTGTCGATCCGAGCGCTGAACGGCAGCGATAGCAATGCGGTGACCACCACCATGCCCATGAGCAGGTCGATGGCCTCGGAGGCCGAGGCTGCGGTGGTGGCGAAGGTGAGACCGAGGGCCACGCCGATGGTAGTGGAAACCCGCTGAGCGGTGAAGTTGATGCCGGTGGCCAGGGAATGCTGGTGGGGCGGCACGTCGTGGACCGCGGCAGCGATCAGAGACGGGAAGACCATGCCGGTGGCCACCCCGATCACGGCCATGCCGATGACGAACGCCGCCACATTGGGCTCTTCTCCCAACACCACCCAGAGCGCCATGGTGGTACCGACGTAGATCGCGGTGCCGGGGAGAATGAACATGCGATGGCCGGTGCGATGGGCGATTCGGCCGATGAGCACGCCGACCAACCCGGCGAACAGCGCCAGCGGCGCAATAGCAAACCCGCCCTCGATGGGTGTCCACCCCCACGACCGGATGATGATCACGGTGAAACCGAAGAACATCCCAAACCATGACGACGCGAATATCAGCATGGCCAGATTGCTCCGACGGACGTTGGGAATGCGGAACATTCGCAGCTCTACCAGCGGATTGGGGTGATGCAGCGACCTCTGCACGAACACCCCGAACATGGCCAGACCTCCGAGGATGCTGCCAGCTACCTTCCAGTCGAGCCATCCCCACGGGTCGCTCTGCACGATGCCCAGCGTGACCAGGGCGGTGGCGGCCGCCACCAATGCGCCCCCTACCGGGTCGGGCAGAGCCCGGGCCTCGGCGCTGCGCGACTCGCCGTAGACCAGCGGCACCGCCACCAACACGAAGAGGCAGAACGGGACATTCAGCCAGAACATCCACTCCCACCCCTGCCACTCGATCATCAGGCCGCCCACCGGGGGGCCGATTGCCGATGACGTGCCGCCCGCCACCGCCCAGATGCCGATGGCCAGCGGCATCCGATTGGCCGGCATCGTGGCCAACAGCAGAGCCACCGCAGCGGTGTTGATGACCGAGGAGGCCACCGCTAGCACCGCCCTTGCCCCGATCAACACGCCCACGGAGGGGGCCAGCCCGCCAACCACCGAACCGGCCAAGAAGAGCGAGGTGCCGAACAGGAGCATCCGCCGACGGCCCACCCGATCGGCCAGGGCGCCGGCGGGCACCAAGGTAGCCGCCCCGACGATGGTGAATATGTTGGTCACCCACGACAGGGTCGGGTCGGAAGTGCCGGGGAACGCCTCGCCGAGGGCCGGATATCCCACTGTCATAATCGACAGACCGATGCCGGTAAGTGAGGCGGCAGTGATCAGCGCGGTCAGCCCTACCGCCGGATGGCGCGTGATCGGTTGGGGCGCCGCTGCTGCGGTCACCTAGCGTTTGTGGGCAGGAAGTTCGGCGATGATTTCCTGGACACGAACGGCCACGCTAGACGAGGAGCCGACAAGATGAGCAGCAACGACGAGAGCGGCACCGTCACCGAAGCCCTCGGCGGGGACATTTTGGTGGTCCAGGACGGCGGGGTGCTTACCATCACCCTGAACCGGCCCGACGCCCACAACGCCATAACTCCCGACCAGCGGAATTACTTGGCCGACGAATTCGCCCGCATCAGCGAAGACCTGTCGGTGCGGGCGGTGATCTTCACCGCCACCGGCAAGGGCTTCTGCACCGGGGCCGACCTGCGGGTGGCCCGGCCCGACCAGGTGCGGCCACCAGGAGCCCCCGACCGGGCCATCATGGAAGTGGCTCGGGGCATCAAGGTCGGGGCCCAGAAGCTGATATCGGCCATCTTGGACTGCGAGAAGCCGGTGATCGCCGCGGTCAACGGCACCGCCGCGGGCATGGGCGTCCACATGGCGGTGGCCTGCGATCTAGTCGTTGCCGCCGAGGGGGTCCGGTTCATCGAGGTGTTCGTGCGCCGGGGCCTGGTGCCCGATGCCGGCGGCGTGTACCTGTTGCCCCGGCTGATCGGCCCGCAGAAGGCCAAAGAGCTGATGTTCTTCGGCGACGACGTGAGCGCCGCCGACGCGGCCGACATCGGCCTGATCAATCGGGTGGTGCCCCCCGACGAGCTGATGCCCACCGCTCAAGCCTGGGCCGAGCGCCTGGCCGCCCAGCCCACCAAGAGCCTGACCATGAGCAAGCTGCTGGTGAACCGCAGCTTCGAGACCAGCCGCCAGACCATGTTCGAGATGGAATCTTGGGCCCAGGAGGTGCTGATGGCCGGCGAGGACGCCGACGAGGGGGTCCAAGCCTTCAAAGAGCGGCGCGACCCGAACTGGAAGGGCTGGTAGCAGTCCTACCCAGCCAAGGCGCGGCCAATGGCGGCCAACTGGCGGCTGCCGCCGCCGAAGGTGTTCTCGAGCTGCTTGACCCACAGAAAGTAGCGGTGGACGGGGTAGTCGACGTCGGCCCCCATACCACCGTGCAGATGCTGAGTAGCGTGTACCACCCGCTGGCCGGCATCGGCCGACCACCACTTGGCCACCGCAGCGGCATCAGCGATCTCGGCTGCGGACCGCCCCTCGTCGATAAGCCAGGCGGCTTGGAGCAGGGTGACTCGCATGCAATCGGTGTCGATGTAGCAGTCGGCCGCCCGCATGGCCACGCCCTGATTGGTGGAAAGGGGGCGGCCGAATTGCTCGCGCTGTGAGGTATAGGCCGCAACCATGGCGGTGGCCTCCTCACAGCACCCCAGCGCCACCGCAGCCACCGCCACTTGGGCTCGAACCAGCACCCGCTGCTCGTCTGTGTAGTCGAGATACACCGGCCCGCGACGCTATCAATACGGCGCCGGTCAGTCTTCAGATGGGTCGGGAACTAGAGGGCGTCGGAACCCTGCTCGCCGGTGCGAATGCGGGTGAGGCCCTCCACCGAGGAGGTCCAGATCTTGCCGTCGCCGATCTTGCCGGTGCGGGCTGCGCCAGCGATGGCCTCGGTGGCCGCGGTCAGGGAGGAATCGTCTACCACAACCTCTATGCGGGACTTGGGGGTGAACGAAACCTTGTACTCGGTGCCTCGGTAGGTCTCGGTGTGGCCACCCTGTCGGCCGAAGCCCTGAGCCTCGCTCACGGTCATGCCCTGGACGCCGACCTCGGCCAACGCCTCCTTGATGTCTTCAACCTGATGGGGCTTTACAACCGCAGTGATGAGCTTCATGGGAGCCGTCCTTTCTGGTCGCCGACCGGGATGCTATCAAGTCAATACAAAACTGGCAACAACCGCACAATGTTGGGTTTCTTGGACTTCATTGTGCTTTATGAATCAGTACATTGGTACAATCTTGCTGTGCGGATTTGGATTGACGAGAACGCTCGCATTCCGCCCTATGAACAGCTGCGGGCCCAGCTTCGGCTGATGGTCTCGTCCGGTCAGCTCAAGCCCCGAGAACGGCTGCCACCCATCCGATCACTGGCCGAAGAGCTGGGCTTGGCACCGGGGACGGTGGCCCGGGCCTATCGAGAGTTGGAGTGGGAAGGGATCGTGGAGGGCCGGGGGCGGGCCGGCACCTTCGTGGTGGACGAGCCCCCCGTGGCGTTCTCGGTGGTAGAGCGTCAATTGGCCGATGCCGCCGAGGCGTTCGCCGCCGAAGCCGACCGGTTGGGGGCCGGACAGCAAGCGGCCATGCTGGCGCTGGAGACCGCTATTGCGGCCCGTTCCGATCCCGAAATGGAAGCTGACTGACGCTCAGCCCAGCACCACCGAGGGGTCGGGCACCAGATCTCGGGCCAGCCACTGGAACATGCGCCAGCCGTTGTCCGCCGAGAACAGCGATGCCTCGACTTCCTTGGCCGCCTCCTCGCTGATCGCCTTGGCGTCGGGGGCTTTCACATGCACCTCGGCTACCCGCTCGGCGGCCGCAAACCAGCCCACCGCCTCTCCCGGTGAGCGCCCTCCGGTGAGCAGCCCGTGGTTGCGGAGAATGCACACTCGGCTGGAACCCATGGCCTGGGCGATGGCCTCGCCGCCGGAGACGTCGTTAACCTCGAGGTTGTCGCCGTCGTAGAGGGATTGGTCGAACACGAAGCCACACGACTCCTGGCTGATGGGCCGAAACGGCTCGACGTTGGCCGACCACGGCGTGCCGTAGGGAGTGTGGGTGTGGGCTGCCGATGCCAGATCGGGACGGGCGTTGAGGATCGGCCAGTGGATGTAGTAGGCCGCGAAGTTGACCCCGTTTTCGAGAGGACCGGCCACGCCCTGTCCGTCGGGGCCCACCAGGGTGAGGTTGTCGATGGTGGCATCACCAAAGCGGATGCCGTAGCCCAGCACCCAGAAGCAGTCGGCAAGAATCGGATCTCGGGCGGTGATATGGCCGTCGCCGGTCTGCCCCCAGCGCATGGCGGCAAAGATGCGGTAGCCGATAGCCGCCTCCCACTTGCGCAGCAGGCGCAAGTCTTCGAGGTCGCTGACCTCCGGCGGAGACCCGTCGTAGGTGAACTCGGGATAGCGGTCCAGCAGTAACGCCATCGCCAAATGATACCCGTAGGCTGATCCAGTGATTGCCGGAAAGCTGCTCGTCTGCTTCGCTATTTTGGCCTCGATTGCAGCTGGATGCAGCGGCAGCCCCAGGCAATCCGCAACTCCCACGCCCGCTGCATCCCCCGTGCCGACGATTCAGGCCACACCATCGCCCACTCCCGCGCCGACGCCCACGATTCAGGCCACACCATCCCCTACTCCCGCGCCGACGCCCACGATTCAGGCCACACCATCCCCTACTCCCGCGCCGACGCCCACGATTCAGGCCACACCATCCCCTACTCCCGCGCCGACACCGACGATTCAGGCCACACCATCGCCCACTCCCGCCGCCGATCTCTCTGACCCCGCAGACCCCTCCGCCGGGGTGGGCGACAGCTTCTACCCGCTGCTAGGCAACGGCGGCTACGACGTCCTCCACTACCACATCGATCTCGATGCGGAGCCCTCGGAGAACACCATTGACGCGGTAACCACTATCACGGCGGTCGCCACCGAGGACCTGGACAAGTTCAACCTCGACTTTCTAGGGCTGGAAGTGGAGGCCGTGGCGGTCGACGGTGTGAAGGTGGAGTTCTCCCGCGACGGCCAGGAGATGACGATCGAGCCCATCGAGCCGGTCTCATCAGGCGCACAATTCACGGTGGCCGTCTCCTATTCGGGAACCCCCCAACCCGTCGATGATCCCGGTGTGCCGTTCTTCCCGTTGGGGTGGCACTCAGCCAACGGCGTGATCTACACGGTCAGCCAGCCGTCGGGAGCGATGACGTGGTACCCCAACAACAACCACCCCACCGACAAGGCCACCTTCACGTTCCAACTCACTGTGCCCGACGGAGTGACCGCTGCCGCCACCGGCCTGCTCACCGAGGAGACTTCCGCCGACGGCTTAACCACCACTATCTGGCAGATGGACGACCCCATGGCCACCTATCTGGCCGCGGTGTATATCGGCGACTTCGAGCGGCACGAGCAGCGATTGGACAACGGTCTGCTGATCCGCGACTACATCCCCCGCGGCTCGGATCCCTCGACTCTCGAACAGCTTGCGGTGACCCCCGAGGCCATCCGGTTCTTCGAGGAGATCCTGGGGCCGTATCCGTTCGATGCCTACGGCACCATTGTGATGCCCTTTCCCCTTGGCTTCGCCCTGGAGAACCAAACGCTGTCGATCCACGGCCCGAACACCATCTACCCCTATGTCATCGCCCACGAGGTGGCCCACCAGTGGTTGGGCGACTCAGCAACCGTCGATGATTGGAGTCATATCTGGTTGCACGAGGCCTTCGCCCACTACTTAGGGCTGATGTTCATCGCCGACTTCTACGACAGGGAGATTACGGCCATCATGGCCGCGGAACACCGCGAGCTTGTCCTGACTGGAACTTCGCCACCGGGAGCAATCGAGGTTCACGAACTGTTTGACTCCAACACGGTCTACCGCCGCGGCGCCCTGACGCTCCACGCTCTGCGGTCGCTGATCGGTGATGAGCTGTTCTTCGAAATTGCCCGCACTCACTACGACCAAACCGCCGGGGGCACCACCAACACCAAAATATTCCTCGGCATTGTCAAAGATATCGCCGGAAACGATGCTGCCTCGCTCGTCGAGTCATGGCTGTATGACGCCGAGATGCCCGGCATTGTGAGTGGTCCAATATCGTGACCCGCTAGAACAGGAGCATGGTCCATCTGAATCTGAGCGCTGATGAGGTGCTCACCACCACCAGAGCGGTGCGCCGACGCCTGGACACGTCCCGGCCGGTCGCGCCGGAGTTGATCACCGAGTGCCTGGAGATCGCCGTGCAGGCCCCCACCGGGTCGAACCGGCAGAACTGGCGGTTCATGGTGGTCACCGAGCCTGATCTGATCGCCGCGCTGGCCGACCTGTACCGCCGGGCCGGAGAGGTGGCCGGCGACTACCTGGGCGTGCTCCCCCGTCTCGTGCCTCCCGACAGCACCCAGATGGAAGCGACCAACGAGAAGATGCACGCCTCCACCGGGCACCTGTTCGAGCACCTCCACGAGGTGCCGGGGATGCTGATCCCCTGTTTGGCCGGCCGGGTGTGGGATCAGCCTCCGGTGACGGTGGCCTCTCATGTGGGATCGGTGATCCAGGCGGCGTGGTCGTTCATGCTGGCCGCCCGGGAGAGGGGCATCGGCACGGTGTGGACCACCATCCATCTCTGCTATGAGCAAGAGGCGGCCGAGCTGCTGGGCATCCCCTATGACGAGATAATGCAGTTGGCCCTCATCCCCTTCGCCCACACCGTCGGCACCGATTTCCGTCCCGCCCGCCGCGAGCCCCTGGAGCTAATCACCCGCTGGAACCGCTGGTAGGCCGACATGACCCGCGAGGAGCCCCGCTCGGCGCCGATCTCGACGGAGGGCCGCAACACCACCCTGGACTCCGTTCGAGGGGTAGCGGTGCTGGGGATCCTGACCATGAACGCGGTGTCCTACGGGCTGGACATGCCCTCCTATTTCAACCTCGATGCCAGCGGCTCGCGCACCTGGCTCGACTGGGCCATCGGGGGCATGGGCGAGGTGCTCTTCGACCAGAAGTTCATGGGGCTGTTCTCACTGCTGTTCGGCGCCGGGATCGCCATGTTCGCCGACCGGGCCGCGGCCAGACAGCGGCGGCCGGTGTGGTTCAGCCTGTGGCGCAACGCGCTGCTGTTGGGCATCGGCATCGCCCACATGGCGCTATGGGAGGGCGACGTGCTGGTGCTGTACGCCATTTGCTCGCCATTGATCATCGCGGCGCGGCGACTGCGCCCCTCGGTACTGGTGACCATCGGCACCGCCCTGATGCTCGCGGTGGCGGTGGTTGCAGTGGCGGTGCAGGCGGCCATCGACGACCCAGCCAGCCAGCTCAGTGGCTACTGGCTGGAAGGTGAGAAGTCCGCCGAGATCGAGCTGTGGTTCGTGGGCGACTTCGGAGCTCGGGCACTGGGCATGATGCTGATCGGCGTGGCGCTGTACCGCACCGGCGTGGTCACTGGCGAGCGCCCCCGGGGCTTCTACGTACGGACCGCCCGATGGGGTCTGGGCGTGGGCTTGCCTCTGTCGGCGGCCGGCCTGGCCATAATGGCGGCCAGCGGGTTCTCCCCGGACTGGGCGCTGGCCGGGGCCGCCCCCAACACGCTGGCCACCATCCCCCTCAGCCTCGCCTATCTCAGCCTCATCGCCCTGTGGGATCGCCGGGCCGAGTCCGGCCTGAGGGGGCGAGTGCAAGCGACCGGCCGCATGGCGCTCACCAACTATCTCGCCCAAAGCGTGTTGGGTGTCATCGTGCTGCGGGAACTGCTCGGCGATGTGGATCTCAGCCGCAGCCAGATCGCCCTGTTCATCCTCGGAGTGTGGGCCATACAGCTCTGGTGGTCGCAGGCTTGGCTAAGCCGCTTCCGATTCGGCCCGGCCGAATGGCTGTGGCGCTGTGCCACCTACCGCCGGTGGCAACCCCTGCGAGTATCGCCTAATTGACTTTGCCGACCCGGCCAAAACGACAAACAGCCCCATAGGATGCCCTCATGGATCCTGCACAGGCCTTGGACTACATCCGGGAGAACACCAACGCGGTGCTGGCCACCCTGCGGCAAGACGGCACCCCCCAGATGTCACCCGTCACCCTTGCGGTGGTGGACGACACGGTGGTGATGAGCACCCGCGAGACGGCCTACAAGACCAAGAACCTGCGGCGCGACCCCCGAAGCTGGCTGTGCGTGTTCCCCCGCAATTTCTTAGGCGACTGGGTGCAGATCGAGTGCCAGGCCGAGATCATCTCCGGGCCGGATGCTCTGGAACCGCTGGTCGAGTATTACCGCACCCTGCGGGGCGAGCACCCCGACTGGGACGAGTACCGCCAAGCCATGGTCACCGACCAGCGCTGCCTGGTGCGGTTCCACATCCTCCGTGCCGGCCCCGACCGCTCGGGCTGATCGCTGGTCGGCTCCGGTCAGCCTTCATCGACGACGCGCCGCAGCTTCTTGTCGAATTTTGCCCGGTAGTTGAGATCGTTGCGATGAGCGTCCATCTTCTCCTCGAACTCTGAGGCTATCTCGAAGCGCTTTCAACAGAGCTCGGAATAACAATTCGCTCGTCGTCGAAGACCGCGACGAGTTCGAGATGGCCGCCCATGCCTTCAACAACCGACCGATACGTGGACAGCAAATTATCTCCTGCGGACTCCATGGCCGAGACCGAGGCCTGGGTCCGCTCAAGGCGCTGAGCAAGCTCCACCTGGGTCATCTCGCGGTGACGGCGGAGCTCGGCCAAGTTGAACGCCACGGCATCAGCCCTGGCTTCTACCTTCATCGCGTCGATACGGGCACGACGCTCAGGGCTGATCTGCCCAACAATCTCGCTGAACTTGCGATATCCCATGTCGTGGTCCTTTCTAGTCGGTGTCTTCAATCAGATTTTCGGCAGCCAATTCGCTCAGATATTCCTCATAGAGCCGCTCGGCGATAGGAATGGCCTTGGCATACCACCGATCCCATTGGCCGCTCTTGTCGCCCTCAACGAGAAGGATCGCCTCACGCCGGGGATCGAACAGGAACAGGATTCGGAAGTTCTTGGCCACGCCACGCGGTCTCAGCTCCTTCATATTGTGGTATATCGACCCCTTGACCCGATCGGCAAGAGGCCGGTCCAAGCCTGGGCCATGCTCAGCAAGAAATTCAACGGCAACAATCACCTCGTCCTGTTCGGATTCGGCAAGCTCGCCGAACCAGTCAGCAAACTCATCGGTGCCGTTGACTTCCCAAGCCACTGGCGGACTATAGATCAACATTTATATTGAGTTAACTCAATATGAGGTGCGGCCAGCGGAGCCCACCCCCAGCACAGGGACCCTCAGCAGGGATCGGGGGAAGGAGGGTAATCGCCGGCGATGCGCCATGCTCGCCTTCAACGACGGCCGACGCCAACCGCGTTCAATGAGGGCCGGGGGGTTATGCGCCCATTGCAGGGGACAACCGCTCAGAAACCACCAGTATGAGGCAACGACGGTCAGTTCCCAAGAACCGGGGAACCCCCCTACCCCTCTCGCGGGTTCTTTTGATGTATGAGGCAACGACGGTCAGTTCCGAAGAACCGGGCTGTGCTGGGCCAAGTGGTAGGTGGAGGTTCCATGGTCGGGGAACGGATCGGGTGGAGCACTGATCCGATAATGGCTCCGGTGGTTTCGACAGACCTGCCAGTTGCAATCGTGGACCAGGTGATGGCAGTCGGGACAGAGCTGGGCGAGGTTGTCGATGTCGGTGGGCCCGTCGTCTAACCAGTGCTGGATATGGTGGGCCTCGCACCGCTCCGAGGGGGAAATACAGCCGATGCAACCGCCGTCACGGGCTGCCAGCACAATCCGCTGGGCCAATGAAGCTGATCGCTTGGACCGTCCCAGCCACAGCGGCTGACCATCGGCGTCGGCAAATGCGGTGTAGACGTCGGAGTTGTCGAGTAGTTGCTCCAGAAGCTCGGGGGGCACCGGTTGTCCATCATCGAGCCTGGGGTGGCTGAGCTCGCCGGTGTCGGCGTCGTACTCAGTGATCATGAGCAGCGACGCCGGAGTGGCCCGCTGGGGGCCGTCGCGGGTGATCAGCTGCACCAGGGCATCGGCATTCCGCTGTAGGTAGGTGATCTTGCTCTTCTCGCTGTTCTCGCTCTCCTCGCGTCGGAACGCCTCGGCCATTGTGGCCCAAGCCAAGCTGACTCGCTTGCCTGCCATGTAGTCGAGGTGGGCGAATAGCTTCCAAGAGCCATCAGGTTCCTGGGTGATAGACGCCCGGCGGTCTTGACGCTGTTGCTGGTACTTCGAGTAGCCCCGTTCCTCGACCGGTTCCCGGCGAAGCGCGTACCTTGACAGCAGGTCTGCGGGAGCCTCCTTGGTGCAAGCCAGAATGGCCTCTTCGCTTCGGTAGTCGGGCTTGCCTGCGACGCGCTCGATTACCCGGGCTTGGCCAGCGTTGATCTCGCCTGACGCCAGCGCTTCCAATGTGGAGGGAAAACTCTCCGCCAAAGATACCGCCAACTTCACATCTCCGCTCGCCTTGCCTGCGGACTCCAACACCCGCTCCCGCAGCACGCTCGCTGCGGCCCGACGAGTGCTTTGTCGAGCGCGCTCTGCCAATGCCTCAGCCAACAACCCCTCAATCTGAGAACGAGCCCGCCCTAATTCTTCAATGCGATCATCCAATTCTTCGACCAGCATTACACCGACATCAGCTCGAAATACACGCATCACCACTTCCGGCCCCACGCCGGAACAATCGCTTGCAGTTGCGGTTTCACAACCCGCTGATCTGGTGAACTCCATAACCACAAGAATACAACCTACCTGTGACAGTATCCCTGGGTTCAGGCAGACTTAAGGCACTATCTTCAGGAGTTATTCAAACGATTTACACCGATTCAATCCGCTCACCAATCGACATTGAAGGCATATCATTCTTTCACAAGAATTGAGTAAGCAATTTACTCAATATGTAGACGAATTAGACCCGATAGTTTAGCCGACAAATTGCAATTTTGAGACCGGAATATGGATGATTGCCTCGGCGTCGCTCGCCCTTTGGGACTCCGAAGAGATCACGGCCACGCCCGTTCAATGAGGGCCGGGGGGTTACCCCCGGCGACGCTGGCGCTTTGCGCTTTGCGAAGGCCACGGCGGATCAGCGTTCAATGAGGGCCGGGGGGTTACCCCCGGCGACGCTGCCGGCGGCTTCAGTTGCCTGCCCGAGGTCGGGGGACGTTCAATGAGGGCCGGGGGGTTACCCCCGGCGACGCGGACTGCCGGTCCAGCAGGCGCTGGTTGGCCTGCCGCGTTCAATGAGGGCCGGGGGGTTACCCCCGGCGACGCCGCCGCGAGATCGACAGGATCAGCGGCGGCCGGATCGGCGTTCAATGAGGGCCGGGGGGTTACCCCCGGCGACGCCGGAGTGGATGCTGGCCTGCTCGTAGGTCTGCTCCAGCGTTCAATGAGGGCCGGGGGGTTACCCCCGGCGACGCATGCTCCCATGCTCGGCGGCTGTGGACCGCGGCCGCCGTTCAATGAGGGCCGGGGGGTTACCCCCGGCGACGCCGATGGCCTCGGCGGTGGTGATGCCCATGGTGCCTCCGTTCAATGAGGGCCGGGGGGTTACCCCCGGCGACGCGCGGGTAGACCGCGCGGGTAGACCGCGACCGCGCGGCGTTCAATGAGGGCCGGGGGGTTACCCCCGGCGACGCCCCCGAGCAGGTCGGCGGCCCCAGATCGTGGGACGACGTTCAATGAGGGCCGGGGGGTTACCCCCGGCGACGCGCGAGACAACACGGGATCGACGACACCGACGGCCAGCGTTCAATGAGGGCCGGGGGGTTACCCCCGGCGACGCCCGCAGCATGGCCGACGGCGCCGAGTAGGCGTTCAATGAGGGCCGGGGGGTTACCCCCGGCGACGCAGCGTGGCGGCGGGCCATGCGGCGTTCTGGCTGTGCGTTCAATGAGGGCCGGGGGGTTACCCCCGGCGACGCACGGTGACTCCCGACTATGGGCGCTACTACTGGAACGTTCAATGAGGGCCGGGGGGTTACCCCCGGCGACGCACGGTGACTCCCGACTATGGGCGCTACTACTGGAACGTTCAATGAGGGCCGGGGGGTTACCCCCGGCGACGCTCCAAAAGGTCTTCAGGCTGGAACTGGTGGCACTCCGTTCAATGAGGGCCGGGGGGTTACCCCCGGCGACGCATCAGATCGGACCTCTCCCACTTGACGCCGGACTTCGTTCAATGAGGGCCGGGGGGTTACCCCCGGCGACGCGTGGCCGGTCCATTGCCAGAACTTCTCGGTCTTCTGCGTTCAATGAGGGCCGGGGGGTTACCCCCGGCGACGCCCTCGGCGGCGAACTGGCGCAGCACCAGCTCCATCCCCGTTCAATGAGGGCCGGGGGGTTACCCCCGGCGACGCCTCAGATGCGATCCGGCGGGCTACACCCCTACTGGACGTTCAATGAGGGCCGGGGGGTTACCCCCGGCGACGCACGACAGAGATCCGGGCTGAGATTCGGGCTCTGAGGCGTTCAATGAGGGCCGGGGGGTTACCCCCGGCGACGCCTCCCCCCGCTCTCCGGCGAGGTCTATGCCTCGGCCGTTCAATGAGGGCCGGGGGGTTACCCCCGGCGACGCCGGCACCGTACTCGTCACCGTCGAGCCGCCTAACAGTCGTTCAATGAGGGCCGGGGGGTTACCCCCGGCGACGCGGGCCCGGGCGGCTATGACCGGCCAATTCGCCTCGACCGTTCAATGAGGGCCGGGGGGTTACCCCCGGCGACGCGGTAGGGTCATGGCGTCGGATCGACGCAGAGGGAGCGTTCAATGAGGGCCGGGGGGTTACCCCCGGCGACGCTCGGCCAGCCGGCCCGCCGGTCGCTGGTCCACGCGGCCGTTCAATGAGGGCCGGGGGGTTACCCCCGGCGACGCCTGGATGGTGTCTGCCATGGGCGCAGGCTAGCAGGCGCGTTCAATGAGGGCCGGGGGGTTACCCCCGGCGACGCCTCTGCGAATGGGGCTAGCTCCTGCACGTCGTTGATAGCGTTCAATGAGGGCCGGGGGGTTACCCCCGGCGACGCACCCGACAGGCCCGCCGGGGACGGGTGGAAACCGGTCGTTCAATGAGGGCCGGGGGGTTACCCCCGGCGACGCCCGACAGGTCCGCCACCACTCAGCGACTTTCGCAGCCGTTCAATGAGGGCCGGGGGGTTACCCCCGGCGACGCCTGCGCTTCCCCCGGGCGTGCAGCGCGACCGGGATTACGTTCAATGAGGGCCGGGGGGTTACCCCCGGCGACGCCTGTTTTTTCTGTTCTTGGGTCGCCTGCTCTGTTGAACGTTCAATGAGGGCCGGGGGGTTACCCCCGGCGACGCTTCACATTCAACGTTCTGTCTGGAGCCGGTGTGCCGCGTTCAATGAGGGCCGGGGGGTTACCCCCGGCGACGCCTGATCTGGTTGACGGAGGGCTCGAATATCTGCTGCGTTCAATGAGGGCCGGGGGGTTACCCCCGGCGACGCTCTGATGTCGACAGCGGTTGCGGGTCTGGCTCCGAGCGTTCAATGAGGGCCGGGGGGTTACCCCCGGCGACGCAAGAGAGGCTATCGGGCCTACGTGGCGGGCCTGCGGCGTTCAATGAGGGCCGGGGGGTTACCCCCGGCGACGCTCGGTGAATGAGGCTCTGTGGGCGGTCAAGCGGGCGGCCGTTCAATGAGGGCCGGGGGGTTACCCCCGGCGACGCTCGGCCACGACAGCATCGAGGCGTCGTGGGCCGACGTTCAATGAGGGCCGGGGGGTTACCCCCGGCGACGCCGCCGACGGGGAGGGGCGCAAGTCGAACTCCATCACCGTTCAATGAGGGCCGGGGGGTTACCCCCGGCGACGCCAGTCTCTCTCTGGTGTGTGTCGGCTATGTGGGCCGCGTTCAATGAGGGCCGGGGGGTTACCCCCGGCGACGCCCCCCCGACTTGCCCGTAGGGTACCCGGTGTGTAGGCGTTCAATGAGGGCCGGGGGGTTACCCCCGGCGACGCGGCCAAGGCCCAGTACTCGGAGGACGGGCGCACGTCGTTCAATGAGGGCCGGGGGGTTACCCCCGGCGACGCGTCTGGTTCGTCAACGACGAGAGGGACGCCAGGGACGTTCAATGAGGGCCGGGGGGTTACCCCCGGCGACGCGAGGCAGGCGGATGCGTGGCTGACCCATCGCCGAGAGCGTTCAATGAGGGCCGGGGGGTTACCCCCGGCGACGCGGCCGCGGCCTCGACGCGCTGTTTGGCTTCGGCGACGACGTTCAATGAGGGCCGGGGGGTTACCCCCGGCGACGCCAGAATCACCGTGACATCCACGGTGACGTGCATCTGCGTTCAATGAGGGCCGGGGGGTTACCCCCGGCGACGCCCGCTTCTTACGCCAAGTACGTGAACGGGCGTAAAACCGTTCAATGAGGGCCGGGGGGTTACCCCCGGCGACGCAAGGGGTGCGACCCGTACAGCTCGAGCAGGTGCTGCGTTCAATGAGGGCCGGGGGGTTACCCCCGGCGACGCGCCCCAGCGGTTTCCATCAAGATGATGCCCCACGGCTTCGTTCAATGAGGGCCGGGGGGTTACCCCCGGCGACGCTCCTCTCTCTGACTGTCTGACACCATTCTAGCTCGTCGTTCAATGAGGGCCGGGGGGTTACCCCCGGCGACGCCAGGATCGCATTGGCGGTCCCGGCCGGATCCGCCAGCGTTCAATGAGGGCCGGGGGGTTACCCCCGGCGACGCCCGAGGAGCCTCCCACGGCAATTGCGGTGTCCGTCCAGCGCGTTCAATGAGGGCCGGGGGGTTACCCCCGGCGACGCATGAACAGCCGGGCACCACAGCGTCGAGTCTGGCTCGTTCAATGAGGGCCGGGGGGTTACCCCCGGCGACGCCAGGTCTCCGACCGCGTGCGCAACATCGAGGTGAACGACGTTCAATGAGGGCCGGGGGGTTACCCCCGGCGACGCGCCTCGAGGATCCGGGCACCATACGCCGCCATATCCGTTCAATGAGGGCCGGGGGGTTACCCCCGGCGACGCGTGCCGGTGTTGCTGTTTCCTTCATGCCGGCCACCCGTTCAATGAGGGCCGGGGGGTTACCCCCGGCGACGCTCGGCCACTCCGTCCGCGTCTGACCGGAGCTACGCGCGTTCAATGAGGGCCGGGGGGTTACCCCCGGCGACGCCCACAGCCCGCCGCGCCAGCACATGAACCGTCGGCTGCGTTCAATGAGGGCCGGGGGGTTACCCCCGGCGACGCGCCCAGTCACAGGCACAGCCTGGGAACACGGGCTCAACGTTCAATGAGGGCCGGGGGGTTACCCCCGGCGACGCCCGCAGCAAGGTGACATCGCGGTGGACCAACCGGCAGGGCGTTCAATGAGGGCCGGGGGGTTACCCCCGGCGACGCCGGCGGCGGCGTGCTGCTCATCTCTGCTCCTCAGTCGTTCAATGAGGGCCGGGGGGTTACCCCCGGCGACGCCCGGCACGAAGATGGGACTGGTCCACGCAGCGACTGACGTTCAATGAGGGCCGGGGGGTTACCCCCGGCGACGCCGTCGATTCCAAAACGCGTCCAGCTCAAGCCCTGCGCCGTTCAATGAGGGCCGGGGGGTTACCCCCGGCGACGCCTCGCCGGTCGGGTTGAACGTCCGGACGCTGACGCTCGTTCAATGAGGGCCGGGGGGTTACCCCCGGCGACGCGTGACCGGCTCGGCAGCCCATATCGGCGCCAGCAGCGTTCAATGAGGGCCGGGGGGTTACCCCCGGCGACGCGGGCAAACAACCAGTTCGGGATGGCCGTCGAGACGCGCGTTCAATGAGGGCCGGGGGGTTACCCCCGGCGACGCCTCTCGCCGACCGCGACCTTGTGCGTGTCGAAATCGTTCAATGAGGGCCGGGGGGTTACCCCCGGCGACGCCGCGGTGTTGGACCAGGCTGACGCCGACGCCGGCTTCGTTCAATGAGGGCCGGGGGGTTACCCCCGGCGACGCCACAGGCTGTGCTGTCAGTGCAGCTGTACATCCGACCCGTTCAATGAGGGCCGGGGGGTTACCCCCGGCGACGCCTGCGGGACCACGGCCTGCTGCGCTGGGCACGCTCGTTCAATGAGGGCCGGGGGGTTACCCCCGGCGACGCCCGGCTGATGTGAAGGGAACGCCGATGGCTGTGCACGTTCAATGAGGGCCGGGGGGTTACCCCCGGCGACGCCGGCAGGCGAGCCAGCAGAGCGGACATGGGTACCCGAGCGTTCAATGAGGGCCGGGGGGTTACCCCCGGCGACGCTTCGATGTCGGCCTTCGCCTCGCCGCACTCGGGGCACGTTCAATGAGGGCCGGGGGGTTACCCCCGGCGACGCATGATGTCACTCGGGGTCGACTGCCTTGGACGCACGTTCAATGAGGGCCGGGGGGTTACCCCCGGCGACGCGTTTTGATTTTCGCTGTTTCCTTCATGCCTCCACCCGTTCAATGAGGGCCGGGGGGTTACCCCCGGCGACGCCATAACGGTATGACAAAAGCAGAGCTCATCCAAGAGCGTTCAATGAGGGCCGGGGGGTTACCCCCGGCGACGCTTGCAGGTGACATGTGAGAAGGCATCAACCCCAGGCCCACGTTCAATGAGGGCCGGGGGGTTACCCCCGGCGACGCCCCCCCATCTTGATTTCCGATGTTTGCGACCGGATTTCGTGATTGGAGGAATGGTGTGATTTTGGCCGTAATGGTCTTTTGCTCTCTTTGGTTGTCAAGGATCACTGGAGGTTCTCACTTGCTTGCGAGAAACCACTAGAGAGAATATCTCCAACAGGTGACAGCTCTTGCTTGGTCACACGATCCAGGTGTCGCCGAGCCGGTGAGGTCTGTCGATTCCGATGACTGTGCGGCTGTCGTGCAGATTGCCATTCACACGGTAGATGATGACGCTATCGAGATTCGGGTCAATGACGTCGAACAGTTCGCCAATCATCCGGGCGTGTGATTCTGGGGTCAGGCGGCATTCAAAAACTGACAGCTGAGCGCGCTCTCCGTAAGAGGAGCAGACATCAGCAATCCGGCGCAGCCGAGCCGCTCCATCTGAGGTATCTGTATCGGCAATGTCGTAGGTAACAACAACATCCACAGTTCAGTCCTCAAGTAAGAACGGCGGATAGCCGGGTAGATCACCTCGAAGCCATCTGGCCATGAGAGTAGTTTGAGTAGTTGGGATCGCCCACCGCTGAACAGGACGCCCAAGAACTCCATGATGCAGTACAACGTTCTTGTGATCTTCCCACAGACCGATCAGGCATCGACGTCCTTCATCGGTCAGATAGAAGGCACCACCAGGAGTCTCAGTGAAGTGCTCAGAGGTGATCTGGCCTCGTCGAATCGAAGAGACCACGAAGCGGTCGGTCAGCGCTCTGAGCTCTTCTGTCAGATCAAGAGCCAACGACGGGCGCCCAGCACGCAGAGCTTGGTGCAAGAACCCGACTTGGGGGTCCAGTCCAATGGCGTCGCATGCCCCAGCGGTTTCGGAAGTAACCAGGCCGTAGCAAAAGGACATTGCTGCATTGGCTGGGTCACGGGGTGGCCGCCTGGATCTTCCGCTAAACCCGAGGTTGCTCGTTCCAAGTGCCTCTGCGAGACCGTTGAAATAGATTCGGGCAGCATCGCCTTCTATACCTCGGAGCGCGTCGCGGTCACCTGATGAGGAAATCCTCTCCACACGCCGCAATACCTGGTCGCTGCGGTCTCGAAGCTGAGCCGAAGTTTCGATATCAGAATGGTCGCGTGCCCATCGACGAAGAACTGTGGCGCTGTTGCGGATTTTCGCAGCAACGATGAGTCGGGCTGCGCCGATGGCGGCTGCCTCGTCGCTTGCAACCGCGTGATGTGCCGCACGCAGGTGGACATTTCCAACGATAGGCCCGCCGGCGATGAACCTGATCTTCCCACCTCTAGTCAAAACCGACACCCGAACCTTCCTGCGGACGCACTCAGCAATGGCATCTGTGGTGATGTGCCCTGCGAACATCACCACAGCGTCGACTGCTTCGAGGGGTATCCGACGATTCTGCTCAAGAGTGGATACGAGCAGCGAGCCCTTCTTGTACTTGATCCTCGTCTGATACTCGATTGAGTAAACCGTGTTCTGTGTCCTGCCCTCGTCTGCACCGGCTACGTCGAAGGGTTCCGTCATACGTAGAGCACTTGGTGGAGGTACACAGCAACATCAGCAGTATTGGCAGAAATCTCAGGCAGGCAATGGTGCCGAAGCTGGCATTGAGAGCAACGACTGTCATTCGGCGCGTGCGGCAGGATGCCCCCCACCAACTGCTGTCGGATTGCTCCGATGGTATAGACGGTTCTTCGACGAAGCTCCGATGTTAAGTCTACCCGAAATCTGCGTCGCGGCCCGCCGTACCAGATCGCAGCCTCAGAAATGGAGGTGCCGAGCATTTCCTCCAAACAGATCGCCTGGGCACACACTTGGAGGTCTGCCGTAATGCCATGCCGAACACCGGACTTGTGCTCAACCGGTAGAACAGCGCCTTCCTCACCGATCTCAACAACATCCGCTCGACCTGACAATCCGTATTGCTCCGACCAAAGCGGCACTGCCCGCAACACCTGTTTACTGCGTTCTTTGCGAGACTTCGTGGGATCGTCCGTACGGCGGTGAGCTCTTGCTCCCCGCACAGTGTGCGGGTTGTCAGCCCAGATACCGTCAACATGGATGAGAGCACACTGACGCGGACAATATTCGAAGTGCTCAATAGCGGAAATGGGAACTACCGCAATCTCTGGATCGCCCATATCTAGTTCGGTGATCTCCTGAATTGGCGACGCGGGCGGCCTGGCTGAATTCGTTGACTGCTGAATCCTCTGGTGCTGTCGGCCCTAGCAGTAGGCCTGTAAGGCTTGGTCGTCCAGCCTGCATGAATCCCTAGCCTGTCCCAGTCGAGGCGACTCGTACGCCACACCAGGCCTTCATCTGCTTTGTGAGGCTTCCATGATTGGTGCCAGGCATCGAGCAGCGCGTCAATCCCCCACCGATCGAGGGGCTGATTCCATGCAGGCCAAACGAAGGTATTCTCTTGGCGACCTCCGATACCATGTCCCCTCTGCCTGGCGCGTCCTTGGCGTTGTCGGAGGCCGTCACCACGAACCGGCAACAGGGCCAGGCCGAAGAAGGCGAGAACTTCGACAACCGGCTCTACCATGATGTGAACACCCTCTCGTGCTCGGTCAGGGAGTCGAGATATGTCAAATCCAAGACCGTTATCCCTGACCGGAACCGAGATACCGTCAATGGCCTTCTCGATGGCTACGCCGAGTGCATCTGAGTCATCTTGAGCAAGATGACCGGAGATCTTCAAGAGACGATGATGAAGCCATTTGATGGTCCCCGGGCCAGCGGGGTCGAATGGAGCGTGAGACGCTCTACCAGAATCGATGGCCAGATCGGTCAGCGATGAGGTCAAGGTCCAGGCATCTGAATGTCCCCGACTGAGCACTACCCGTTCAACGAAAGTACCGACGGGGACTTGTCGCTCCAGCGGGGAACAACCCTCGAAGTCTCTTGCCAAAGGCATTTCTTCTAGACGCCTCCTGCTCGGCCATGCTTCAGCTATCGCGACCGCTGGTTCCTTGCAAGGATGATGGAGGACGGCGATAGGGGATGGATCGGATGTCCATCTGAGCCTGATTTCTGGGTCTAGTACGGTGGTCCCTAAAGCGGCCAACCAGCCGTTGATCCATTCGGCGGGCAGTCCAGGACATTCGCGGGTCAAATCGCTGCTCATCGGATTTCCAATGCTGTTTCGGCCGCTGCCGATACGAGGTGGTCGGCTTGGCGAACGATTGCTTCGAGCAGGGCGAGTCCCCAGCAGCCGTACAGCCTGTTCAATGAGGCGAACCTGATGGGCTGCTCCCAGTCCACGGTTGAGAGATCGGCGTCGGCAATCACATCGTGGCCGTCAATCTGATAGGTGACTTTGGTGCCAGTCGGATCTTCAACAGGAGCGACCAGAGGCCGACCACGACCATGGTGAGCTACAACCAGGTGCAGCAAGAGGTTCTGCTCATCCTCGTGGAAATTGTGACTGCCGTGGGCCAGCCAGGCAGAGGCAAGCCGACGTGACAGCTCCTCATGACGACCTCCGCTAGGCCATCCAGATGCTGCGCGGCTGTGCTCCCATCGTGATCTCGGGACCTCCGACTTCGCCAAAGCGCTGGAGTGGTCTTGGCCGGGGTCAAGCCAACTCTGAAACCGAGTATCAGCTTTGCCGATGTCGTGGGTCCGAGCTGCTTCTTCAATTAGCTTGGCAGTGCTAGGGGTAACGCCCATTGCGTCGGCGATACGTCTCGCCGTCTTCGCGGCATCATCGCCGTGGGCTTTCAAACTCACGGGATCGGCAATTGAGAGTTCGTCATACTCGTCGAAGCTCACCTGCTGGTTGCCATTCTGGCGTTCTTCGACAGGGGGGACAGGCAATCGCGGAGCTTCGCCAACGGGTTCGACAACCGCATGTCGAATTCCCCTGTCGGCCATGCCGGTCCTCAACCCCTGGAGAAACTTCTCCCACTCCTCATTGGAAAATGATGGAGGTGCACCGCTTTCTTCAAGCTCGGCGCAGAGCCCATTTGCGGCCGAAGAAAGATCAGCAGGTTCGGCTTCCACACGGGGGTCAAGGAGTCTGACGAGATCTGCCATAGCGGCCTTGGGGCCTTCAGGTACTGCTCCATAGATGCCTGAAAGAGCCTCATCGGAAATTACGAGGCCATTGTCAAGAATGGAAGCATCCAGTGCAAGCTCATTCCAGACAGGGTCCCAGTGGCCGCTTTGGTCGAGTTTGGCCGCCTCGCAGCCCACAACGATCGTGTCTCCAGGACATAGGACGAGACTGCCGTTGTCACCCACAGCAATTTGCTCAGCGGTGGCTTGATCTGAACCAACCCGGATGCAGTTAGCACCTGCAAGTTCCTTTCTGGCTTCACCAACGGGGACTGAGACAATCTCATCGGGTGAGATACGAGGCCAGATCTTGTCCCCGGACTCGGGGACATGGGCTCGCCAGACAACGTCGACATCCAGATCGCTGTCAAGCAACCCGGAGAAATATGGCTCGACAGGTGCTTCGCCAGGAGGTGGGGTGCTCGTCTTGACCCATTCCCATAGCAATGCCTCAGCGAGGACTGGGACGTCCAGGGCTTCTGGGGGCAGGTCGCCAAGAACTGCGCCAACATTCCCGGGGGACATATCGACCTTCTCATCGAAGCCACGAGAAGCATCAAGCAGTTCGAGCACTCTGACCGGCTCATCACCGTAAACAGGCCACTGCCTGTCTTTGGGCTCGACATGCACATACACCCCTCGGGCGTGCGCGCGCCTGCCGAGACGGTTCAAGCGGCCGAGACGCTGGGCCAGCGCGCGAACCCCGCATGCTTCGGTGATCATGTAGTCGGCGTCGAGATCAGCCCCAACCTCGAGGGTCTGCGTAGCGACGACAACCAGATGCCTGTCGATTGAGCCCCCAAGCCGTTCTGGCATTTGGCCAGCCGACATTCGGGAAGTGATCGCTTCGACCGCCTTCTTCGCCTCAAAACCACGGGTTCTTCCGGTAGCGACGACTACTTCACAGTCGCGGCGTGATCTCAATGCCCTCGCCACCGATAGCGCTGTCTTTGGCGTATTGGCAAAGACCAGAATCCCGTAGGAACCCCCGGCGTCCAAAGTGTCGAGCAATTCCTTGGTCGCCGTTGCAATGGGTTTAGCCGGATCGCCTTGAGCAATGCCGGGAATGCTCAACGGCTTCGAGGCCTCAAGGCGCTTCACGATCTCATTGTCATCGCGATCTGCTTCATCAAGGTCGAACCGGTTACCCGGTGTTTCACCTGTCGCGGTAAGGGCGACAACCACGGGACTCATTCTCTGAGCTGGCAATGCATGCTCGATACCCGCCCCAAGGCTGTAGCTACCGCTAATTGCGTCAAGAAGCAAACGAAGCGGCTGAGCCAAATGGGCCTCGTCAAGCAGGACGAGGCTGTCGACTCCCGCAAGAGCAGCGTCGATTGGCCGCATCGACCTCGATGACCCATACCCTCTGAACAGCACTCGCGATCCATACATAGGGATGGTGGAGCAGATGATCGCTGGCTGTGCTGGATGTCTTGGCCGGTTGTGCGAGTCACCGCCGCGAAGACGACATGCCTGCAATGGCAGGCCCATGCCGGAGAGGTGTCTAAGTCGGGCTGCCACGGCTTGGACAGTTGCCGCTGCCTTTCCGTGTAGGCCTCCAACAGGCATGGTTGTGCCGTCACACTCAATGTTGTGGAGAGTTTCCGGGTCGGCAAGCAGCGCTTCAAGCCTCAATGCATGTCGGTAGGTGTCGTCGACCAGGTTTCGGCGGTTCACAACCCACCAAATTCTGGTAGGAACCGTGCGATCTCGTGGATCCCTGTCCGCTTGGCTGGCCAGTGCCCAAATCGCAATGTCGAGACAAGCTGTTTTGCCTAGTCCGGTTGGAATACCGATCAGCTCCGGCCACTCACCAGTCGCGGCGACCTGCTTGGCCAATCGCGCTTGCCATGGGAATGGATCACGCTTATGGATTGACCGGTACCAATCGCTGAACCCTGGGCAATCCGGGATACTCACGCCTGGTCTTCCCTGGGATCACAGGGAGCGCAAAGACCGAGTCCGTAGCTGCGGGCGGAGCCAATCACAACAGGTCCAGTCAATGGCTTTTCAAAGAAAAGACCCACATGAGCATACGGGCGGGTCTGGGTATGCCCGGGCCGACGAGTCTCGGTGGGATGCAGGTCTACACCTCCAGACAGGAAGGGTTTCCGGCTGATCCGAATTTGAACAGGCTTGGGAAGTCCTGCTTGCTCACACCAACGGATCACCGCTGTTGAGTCAATCCGCTGATGTCGATCACTGACTGCGGGGAGGGCGGTCACCCATCGACGGGCGGGGCCTTGCCATCGCCGCGGGTTTGTGGTCCAACTTCTTCGGGAACGGTCTACGGTGATCCTGGTGCCATCGGCCAATGACAATGACTGAATGGAAGACAGTGTGCTGGCCAGATTGCGCACGTCAATCTCTTCAACTCCTCTCGGCACCCAAACCGCCGCACCGTGGATCTTTCCCTCGGAATGGGGGTGTCCTATATTCGGCAGCGCGAGAAACCGGGCAAGCTGATAATCGGACTCGCCTTCGCTGACGTGGCCGTGCAACCAGCCAGCAGGGTCGCCGTGGTCTCGTTGATACCGAGCGAGTGTTGCCTGCTTGAGTCCGTGGGCTACAACTGCTGCTCGCCGGCCTGAAACCGGCCTTTGGAATCGAAGCCAAACTGGAACCCGGCCCAGCTGAGTGTCCGCGGGTGGATCAAGGGGATGCCGATAATGGGCTCGGGGTTGATACCGCCGGGTCTGGCTTCTAGTTGCACCATGCTTTGACCAGGCTTCAAAGGCGGCTACCCATCTGGCAACGTCGCCAGCTGCGTGCACGTTGACGATTTCCTGGCCATCTGGGTCTGGCGTCCACAGCATGTCTTCGCTTCCATCTACCGATTGGCCAGCAAGACGTGCAACGGTGATATTGACCGGCGAGTCAGCACATCCCAAGTACCCAACGCGGGCAGCCCGGTACCGGAGAGCTGCCAAGTCGTTGTCGTCTATCTCAACGTCGTACACAAATCGGACACGTGGTTTGCAGGGAGCGACCCTGACCCCTGGTCGCACCAAAACCCCCGTCCGTGCCACGTACTCCTGCTGCTGGTTCCTGACCCGGTCTTGCCCGACGACATACCGCTCTTCGAGTGGCTGGTGGTGCGGATCGGGATCGGCATGAATCATTGGCGGGTCTGCTGCCGCCAGCTGCTCCAGTTCAGCTCCAGTTGTGCGTTTGGTTTGGCTGCCGGTGCCGTCGGCGGCAATCAGTGCTGCAAGGAGCCTAGACGGTGCGGGAGGCCATTCTCCACTGGTCTGTCTGCCAGCTGGAGCAGAACCGTCGGGGTCAGCTCGGTAGGAGCCGTGCAATAGCTCAATGTCAAAGACGAGCACTCCTACTCCTCCGCATTATCGAGGTCGGGCCAAGTCGCACGGATCGCCGCGGTCAAGCCTTTGTTAGGAGTCAGATAGATCGGTTCTGCCTCCCATCCCTCCGTCGGGACAAGAACGGCTCGGGCTGCTTCGAGTGCCTCCCTCACCAAACTTGTGGAGTCGTCAACAGCTACCTCAGTTGAGTCGAGCCGAGATTCACTCTGCTGCACGACCAGATCAGTGCCCGAACGGAGCGCAAACGCCCGCCCAAACGCTGATTGGTGTGCGTGCAAGCCGAGCGCAGCGATAAGCACGCGAGCCGCGGCATCTTGCTCGTCGGAGTATCCGTTCCCCAGACGGACTCGGCGAAGCTGAGGAAATGACAAGGTGGCTCTCTGGGTGATTCGCCGGAACGAAACTGGTGCCAACCCAGAATCGGCAGGTACTTGTCCATGCCCGATGTTTGAAATGGCACCGGCCTTTTTCCCATCCTTTGAGCCGGATTTCTCGCCTTCGACGAACTTCCACCCGCTACCGAGCAAGTCGGCATCATCAAAGTCGACCCGATTCGTGTCCTCGATGTTGTACGGGTCCCCTTTGACGCCCAGAGTTCGGGTCAGTTCTTCGGGCTGCCCACCCGTTGCGGGGTCCCAACCGACAATCTCCGATACCCACGCCCGAGCGTGCTTGGCTTGAGATCGATCATTTCCCAGGTGGGACTGCCAAAATCCATACAGAAGGGCTTGAGGGAACCAGGCAACCAAAGCTCCGCCTGAATCCGCGGTGGCATCAATGATCGAGCGCCCTATTGAAGACTTGGCGAACGCTTCGCCGCCTAGGAGGGCATCCCGCAAGTAGGCATCCCCATTCCGATGCGGCCAGCGCAAGCTCGACAAGCTGCGCGGCAAGTGAGGAGGAAGGTGGGTGAAGTCCTCTCCGGCAAGGTTTAGCACTAGGCGGGGAACACCAGTTTCGTCGGCGGTGTCCTCTAGTGCTGCTTCAAGCCGGTTGGCCTGCGAGGGCACGTTGTCGATGACGATTACGGGGGTTGGCTCAGAAGCATCGGAGCTCTCCCACCGCTTGTCGTGCTGGTATCGGACGCCAGCGTAGATGGCTGGATTGACCGGCGTGCCATGGCCTCCAACCGGTTCCAACACCGCATCCAGCACAATCGCGCCATCGCTGGCATCTTCGTCGCATGCCGCCCGCAGCATGCTCATCGTCAGTGGGGTCATAAAGCCCTCTCCCTCTCTTGCAAGTCAATGATTAGCGAGAGGCAAACTAGCAAGAGGCGATGACAATATGCGCTCGCCTGACGGCCAGCTAGTGCAAATCCCCAGGTGGAAGGGCCAGAATACAGCCACAAAAGCGCCTCTCCCTCACACCAGGTGGCTATCGTCGCCCGCTGGCAGCCAAGGTGGGCTTCAGGGCGATGCCTTCCACCAAGAGCTACCGGCAGTTATATGAGCAGGTCGCTACCCGGCCCGGTGCCGCGCGGCGGCTCGCAGGGCTTCGGAAGCGAACCTTGGCTGAGATGAAGGAGCACAAGCCCCAACAGGCAGCCAGCAAAGCTCTCGAAGCAGGGTCGGATCACCGAGGGCCGGTTGGCGGGGGTTGATATAGATCGCGGATTCGGCGCCATCGCACTACCTCAGGCGCGTGGCGTATTCGTCGCCAATATTCGCGGAGAAGCTCGGCTGCTACTGGCCTGGGTCGGACTCGTCGCTGCAAACGTCGTCCAGGTATCTCCCAAGATCGTCGTTCTCTACCAGGGCAAGCAGAGCATCGCGTCCTTCAGGGGTGAGCCGAGAGTCACCATTGCCGGGGCCGGTTTTGGGGATGTTGTGGTCTGACCACTCTTCCCGATCCTGAGACGAAGCCGCGGCATCCAGCACCTCCACAGGCAAAGAGGCTGCGATATCGCTCACGCCAAGATCGTACCAGGCACCAAAACAAGAACCTACCCCGATACCGCCGCTTTCTCTTTGGCACGGAGGTGGGAAATGGCGTGCTGGCTGGTGAGAGCTTCGAACTCGTGCCTTGACGAGTCTTCCTGCTCGCCTTACCCACAAACCGCTCAACCCGCAGAAATGTCAGCGACGAGCACGCTCGGCGTCGAGCGCTGCTACTACATCTTCACTGGAGATCCTTCCCAAACTCTGGCCTTCGATCCGCTCGAAGACCTCTTCGGTCGGGCGGTGGCATGGCCCCGGTTTGGAGGTAGTGGGCGGTGGCGTGGTGGCGGAGGTAGTCGATGGGCTCGGCGCAGCGGTTGAGGACGGCGGCGGCGTCGGTGGGGATGGGGATGGGGCGCAGGGCGGAATTGGCGATTGCGGCCAGAGCGTGCTCGATGAGGTTGGCGGCGGCGCGTATGTGGGCGGCGGTGTTCTCGGGGGTGATCATCTGCTGGAACGAATCCGACTGCCCCAGATAGGGGGCGAACCTCCAGTTGGTATGAGAACCGTCTTCCTCAGCGGTATCGAGCGTGTCGAGGACAGCATCGACGAACGGGCCCGACGGGGTGGGACGGAGCTTGCCGGCCATGATGTCGATGTTGTGGGTGTTGTCGAGGTATCGGCGGAGATGGAGCCGACCAAGCGCGGTCAGGCACTTCTCGATGCTCATGTGGGCGGATTCGAGCGCAGACTCATAGGCATAATCACGATCGGCGGCAGACCACGCCCCTTCGCCTGCTTCGCCGGGGATGGATTTGAGAATTCGAACCAGCTCCTGATTCTTGCGGTGAGCCCCTTCCAGATCTTGCAAGGCGAGGCCCCAGTCGTCTCTCGACATGACAGTCTCCTCGGCACTTGGTGCCGGAAGAAGGCAGGGGCGCTCAACCAGAGTGATGCCGTGGGCGTGTGCTTCTCCGAATACGGAAGAACGGGCATGCTCCAGGCTCCACTCCCATTCGCCGATGGTGGCGAGGATCACCTCGCATTTGACCCCGCATGCGGCCTCAGCAGCTTGGCGCAGGGCGAACTTCGCCGCGCTGCGATCATCGTCCCGAGAGTTATGCGAGCCGGAGACAACAATGATGTCGATGTCGGAACCGGGCTTCTGAGTCCGCTTGGCGACTGAACCGAACACCACGACACGCACAATGTGCGGATCATGCTCAGCTATCGCCTCAGCAGCAAGGGCAGCATCATTGAGCGTCGGCGCTCTGTTGACAACGAGGGTCGCCATGGGACGATGATATCAACAAGACTCACCGAATAAAGAAGTAAATTAGATATTTTCAGTATATGTCAGCCAACAAGAGCGGACTCTTTGGCCCGGAAGTGCGGAATCACGTGGTGTCCGAATTGACGGATGGTCTCGAGCATGACCTCTTGGGGGATGGTGCCCATCTGGATCATGCACATGATCTCGTCGCAGCCGACGGCCTCCAGCTCGCTCACGTAGCGGATGGCGTCTTCGTAGTCTCCGTAGGCGTGCTCGACATTGAAGGTGCTGGTGGCGTTGGGGCTGAGCGGGATGTTCATCTCGCTGATCTTGGCGTGGACGTTGCCCACCGCCTCGTCGATGGCTGCCGCGGTGTCCTCGTCTTCTGATCCGGCCCGGGGTGGGGGCGTGCCCAGGTTCCAGTGCATGATGGCCTCGGCGAAGAATCGCTGGCCCCGGGCTCCGATGCGGAACGCCTCGTCCCGGTCGTCGAGGATCGTGGTGGGGCACAGCGCCGAGAACCAGTCGTTGGGATGGTCGCTCACGAATCGCTCGCCGGTGCGAGTGGCGATGGCCTCGTCGTAGGTCTCCTTCATCAGCCGGATCTCGTCGGCCCCGGCGAACCCCAGCACCAGCGCTCCGATGCCCAGATCGGCGGCCAGCTTCACCGTGTCTACCTTGGTGCAGGCCAAATACAGCGGCGGATGGGGGTCTTGCACCGGTCGGGGCAAGATCGGGTGGGGCGAGATGTCCAGCAATCCGTCCCATTCGAACTCGTCGTCGCGCCAGCAGTTGGAGATGATCCGCAGCGACTCCTCCACCTGGGCGTAGGTGTCCTCGGGCTTGACCCCGAATGCCGACATCTCCTGGAGGGTGGCCCCCCGGCCGGCGCCCACATCCAGCCGCCCGCCCGACAGCACGTCAAGCATGGCGATGCGCTCCGCCACCCGCAGCGGGTGGTTGTAGCCGAACGGCATGCACACCACCCCGTGGCCGATGCGAATCCGGGACGTGCGGGCCGCCACCCAGGTCAAGAAGATCTCCGGGGCGCTCATGTGGGCGTACCACTTCAGGCAGTGATGCTCGACCGCCCAGATCCGGTCGAAGCCCACCTCCTCGGCCAACACCGCCTGGTCCACGCAGTCGCGGATGACCTGCTGCTCGGTCTCCCGTGACGGATCGGCCATCTGGGCTTCGAAGATCATGGAGAATTTCACGGCCATCATTGAACCACTCGCCATCCTCCAACCCCGAATGGAGGCAAAGACGCGCTCTCCGCCCTGCCGTCCGGTAGGGACTGCCGGAAGCCCTCTGGCTACCATCAACGCGGCATGGATTTCGACGAGACACCCCAGGAAGCCGCCTTCCGGGCCGAGTGCGTGGAGTGGTTGGATGCCAACATCCCCCTTGATGGCGGTGGCCCCCGCGATCAAACGGCCATCACCATTTCCGACCCCGAGGTTGAGAACGCCTATGTGAACCGGTGCAAGGGATGGCAGCGCACCAAGTACGACGGCGGATGGGGCTCCATCACCTGGCCTGTCGAATACGGAGGCCGGGGCCTGAGCGGCATCCACGACGGCATATTCAAGGAGGAAGAGGCCAAGCGGGTGTCGGCCACCGGAGTGTTCGCGGTAGGCATCGGCATGACCGGCCCGACCATCATCGCCCACGGCACCGACGCCCAAAAGGAGCGGTTCCTGCCCGCCATGCTCAAGGGCGAAGAAGTGTGGTGCCAGCTGTTCTCTGAGCCGGTGGCCGGATCAGACCTGGGCGGGCTGAGGACCACCGCAGTGCGTGACGGCGACGAGTGGGTGGTCAACGGCCAAAAGGTGTGGACCTCAGGCGCCCAATACAGCGACTGGGGCATCTTGTTGACCCGCACCGACCCCGACCAGCCCAAGCACCGGGGAATCACCTATTTCCTGGTGGACATGAACACCCCCGGTATCGAGGTGCGCCCGCTGGTCCAGATAACCGGTGCCGCCCACTTCAACGAGGTCTTCCTGTCGGATGTGCGGGTTCCCCACGAAAACATCCTCGGCGAGGTCAACGCTGGGTGGGGCCCGATCATGACCACCTTGTCCAACGAGCGGGCCCTGATCGGGGGATCCAATGCCCGGACCCGCTTCAAGGAGTTGGTGAAGCTGGCCCAGCAGACCGGCACCGACCACGACCCGGTGATCCGCCAAGAACTGGCCAAGACCTACACCCGAATGGAGATCCTCAAGTACCAGGGATACCGGGTGCGCACTGCGGCCAGCCGAGGCGAGCTGCCCGGACCGGAGAGCTCCACCATGAAGCTGGCCATCTCCCTGCACTTCGGGGAGATGGGCGACTTGGTGATGGCCATGAACGGCGCGTCCGGGATGCTCCACGGCGACAGCGCCCGAGACGAGGGGCGCTGGCAGTACGAATTCTTAGGTCAGTGGGCGTCGCGCATCGGCGGCGGAACCGACAACATCCAGCGCAACACCATCGGTGAGAAGGTGCTGGGCCTGCCCCCCGACATCCGGGTGGACAAAGGCGTCCCGTTCCGGGAAATCCCCAGCTAGCTTGTGCCGTAAACCGGGGCTGGCTCCGGTGATCTGGCAATCGAAGCCTGCACCGCTTCACCCACCTCAGCAGCAGCAAACTTGCGCCCCACATCCACCACATGCCCGTGCTGCCAGCCGTCACACACGTTGAGCGCCCCGCCGGCGATCTCGAAAACCCGTCCGGTCACGTCGCAGGCGTCCGACCCCAGCCACACCACCAGCGGTGAGGCATTGGCCGGGTCTTTCTCATCCCAGCCCTCGGGCGCCTCCTCTTCGTACATGATCCCCGCTGTCATGCGAGTGCGGGCGTCGGGGGCGATGGCGTTCACCATCACCCCGTAGCGGCCCCACTCGGCGGCCTGCTGGATGGTCAGCGCCGCCACCCCGGCCTTGGCCGCGGCATAGTTGCCCTGGCCGATCGAGCCCAGCAGTCCGGCACCGGAACTGGTGTTTATCACCCGCCCCTGCACCATCTCGCCAGCCTTGGACCGGTCCCGCCAGTGGGCCACGGCGTGGCGGGCGGGGGCGAAATGCCCCTTGAGGTGGACCCGCATGATGGCGTCCCACTCCGATTCGCTCATGTTGGCCAGCATCCGGTCGCGCAAGAAACCGGCGTTGCACACCAGCGTGTCAATGGAGCCCCACGTCTCAACAGCCTGAGCGATCATGGCCTCGGCCTGGTCCCAGTCGGCCACATCAGCCGCATTGGCCTCGGCTTCGCCCCCCATGGCCCGGATCTCGGCCACCACCTCCTGGGCCGGCCCCGACGCGCCGCCCGAGCCGTCGCGATCCACTCCTAGATCGTTCACCAGCACCCTGGCCCCCTCGGCGGCGAATTCCAGGGCGTGGGCCCGGCCCAGCCCCCGGGCCGCTCCGGTGATCACCACCACCCGGCCCTCGGCGATACCGGCCATCACTACAGCTCCGGATTCAGCTCAGACGACACCATCCACATGGCGTAATACTGGGCGGCGCCGCCGTAGGCGTGGCCGATGGAGATCTTTGCCCCAGGGACCTGGTACTCGCCGGCGGTGCCCCGCACCTGATTGGCCGCTTCAAGGCAGCGGATCATGCCCGACGCGCCGATGGGGTTGGATGACAGCACACCGCCCGACATGTTGACTGGGAACGACCCGCCTAACTCGGTGTCGCCGGCGTCGGTCATCTTCCACCCCTCGCCCTCTTCGGCGATGAGGTGCCCCTCCAGCCACATGGGCTCGTACCACGAGAACGGCACGTACAGCTCAGCGCAGTCGATCTGTTCCCGGGGATTGGTGATGCCCGCCTTGCGATACAAGGCCTCGGAGCACTCCACTCCGGCCTGGGGCCGCACCGTGTCGCGTCCGGGGAACTGGCCGAACTCGGTGCGCTTGGCATGGGAGATGACCCACGCCGGCGGGCGGCCCGACTTCTTGGCGATGTCGTCGTTGCCCAGCACCATGGCCGCGGCCCCGTCCGACGATGGGCACGACTCCAGAAAATGGAGCGGATCCCACAGCATGGGCGACTCCCGCACCTTCTCAACGGAGATGTCGGGCAGGTGCAGGTGGGCGTACTCGTTCTTGAGGGCGTTGAGCCGGTCCTTCACCGCCACCATCCAACCGATGTGCTCGGGGGCTTGCGACCGGGCGATGTAATTGCGGATCCACGGGGCGAACGTGCCGCCCGCACCCTGGCCACCGCTCTTGCCGCCCGACAGCGCCCAGGTGGCGTTGCCCTCCGACTGCTTCTCGTAGGCCACGGTCAACACGGTGTCGTACATGCCCGACTCCACCAGGTTCACCGCCGAGATGGAGGTGGACGCCCCCACCGACCCGGCAGTGTGTACCCGGTGAATGGGCTTGCCGATGGCGCCTAGGGCGTCGCACAGGCTCAGCAGCGGCATCATCACCCCTTCGAGGGCGTCGGGGGCCTTGCCGATCACGATGGCATCGATGTCGTCGAAGGTGGCCCCGGCGTCCTCCAGGGCCCGAAGAGTCGCCTCTCGCACCAAGCCGTCCAAGGTCACGTCGTCGCGGCGCCGCTTGTACTTGGTCTGGCCGATTCCCAGCACAGCACACGGTCGAGGGGCCATTAGCTCGTCCTCTCTGTGCTCTGACCCTGCGTTTTCCTCAAGAACATCAGCTGTCTCCTTCCAAGACGCAGAGCAGGTTCTGTTGGAGCGCCGGCCCGCTGGATGCGTGGGCCACGCCTCGACCGCCATCGCCGTTGCGGATGGCCCGGGCCAGCTCGATCACCCGGGTGAGGCCCACGGCCATGAACGGGCTGCCGGTAAGCGGCCCGCCCGACGGGTTCACCGAGGTCTCGCCGTTGAGCCCGAGGGCATCCCGCAAGATGATCTCCTCGGGGCTGTAAGTCACGGTCAGTTCGGCGATGTCCACCGGTCCGTCGTGGAGTCCCACCCGCTCAGCGGCGATGCGCACCGACGGGGAGTCGGTGAGGTCTCGCAGAGTGGGATGGTGCGAATCGATGCGGTGGTCGATGGCCCTGATCCACACCGGGTTGTCACACAGCTCCCGAGCCCTGTCGGCCCGGGCGATGATCATGGCCGCGGCCCCATCGCTGGTCGGCGGGCAGTCGAGGCGGCGCAGCGGCTGCTGCACGTAGGGCTCGGCCAACAGGTCATCCACCGACAGGTCACCGCTGAGCTGCGCGTAGGGGTTGGCCTTGGCGTTGGCGTGGCTGCGGGCCACCACCTCGGCGAAGTCCCGCTCGGTGGCCTTGCCCGCGGCAATGAGGGCCTGGGCCTGGAACCCGGCCTGAGTCCGGGGGTCCAAACCAATAGGGGCATGGACATAGGGGTCGGTTTGGAGGGAGAACCCCTCCCGGTAGCTGCCCGGCGAGCACTTGCCCGAGCCCGACACCAGCACGGTGTCGATATCGCCCGACTGGAGCCGCACAAAGCCCTCGAACAGGGCCCAAGCGCCGTCCATCTCCACATGGCTCTCATACACCGGCGGCCACGCCCCCACCGCGTCGATGTTCATAACGAAGGCGAACGGCATCCCCGACAGGTAGTCGCAGCTCCCGGCGATGGTGAAGTCGATGTCGTGGCGGTCCATACCCACCTGCTCGATCACCGAGTTGACGCACGGCATGATCATGGCCGGCTCGCTGTCGTTGAAATGGGCGTGGGATGGGGTTTGCTCGAATGCGACGATGGCTACGTCTTCGGCCAGGCTTACCATGAGTGCTCCTTGAGCTCGTCGGCGGGCACGTCGGGTTCGCCGGTGGGCTCGAACCGGGCGTACACCGCTTCGGGGATGTTGCCGTAGCGGTTGTCGATGTCCTCCACCGACCTCTCCTCGGGGTCGCGCCAGATGCAGCGCATCCTCATCCCCACCCGCATCTCGTCCACCGTCATGTCGCGGATGTCGATGCCGATCACCGGCTGGTCGGTCCCGTCGAACAAGATCGAGCACCGCACATAGGGCTCGGTCTCGGTCTGGCCGTAGTACTGAACCGGGTTCAGTTCGGTGAACGCCACCACGGTACCGATGTCGGACACTTCCACCTCGTCGGCCTCGCTCATCAGCACCCGGGACATGTTGTCGTATCCCCGACCGGGCACGTACACCTTGCCGGTGACCGGGCTGCGCTGGCCGATGATCTTGCCGTCCAGCAGTCCCTGGGCGAACCGGGCCCGGTGGGGATACAGCGGCTCGTTGATCCGCAGGCTGATTAGGTGCTCGGTGATGGTCACCGGCTCGTCGCCCGGCTCGATCACCTGTTGGGCAGCATCGGCCTCGGGTACGAAGTACACGTCGGCAACCGATCCGTGGCGCTCCTCCCGAAACTGGGCCTGCACTCTCATGCCGGTGCTGATGGCCTCGGGATCGCCGCCGGTGTCCACCGCATGGACCAGGGCGGTGTCGGCCCCGTCCAGCTTGATGAAGGCAAAGCCGAAGGGCCGGTCGAAGGGGTGCTTGGCCGAGGGCTCGGCCACCCAGGTCCAGTTTTCCACCACCCCACCGGGGCCGACCTCCACGAGGTCGGGCGCCAGGGTGGCGAAGGTGTCCGGATCGAACTCCATGGGCGGGCACAGCACCCGGTCGCCGCACCGCTGGCCGAGAATGCGGCCGTCGCGCAGTCCGGTCAGAAACGGACCGATGACCGGTCCCGTGGTGCGGGTATAGGGGTACTCAAGGGTGTAGTCAACGTCATGCAACTGGGGCACGGCGGCAAGTTCACCACACCCCCGTTGCCGCTCCCAAAGCAGACCGGAGTAGTTAATGAGGATAGGAAAGTAAACTAAGTCGGGCTAAGCTAGCTCAATGACCACTTTGACGGTGAACATTCATGCTGCGAAGAGCCGTTTGTCGGAGTTGCTCCGGGAAGTCGAGGCGGGCACCGACGTTATCGTTGCCCGCGCCGGGCAACCAGTGGCCAAGCTAATCCCATGGCCCCCGAAACCGCCGGAGCGGAAATTCGGTTTCCTGGAAGGCCAGATCCACATCTATGAGGACGACATCGTCAGTTCCGATCCCGAGATAGTCGCCATGTTCGAAGAGTCTGCGGAACGAGACCTCTACCAACCGTGAGGTTGTTGCTCGACAGCCATGTCGTGCTCTGGATTGCTGGCGACATCACCCCGCCCAAAGGGCGAAGCGAAGCGATCATCAAGTCGGCCAGAGAGGTGTTTTACTCAGCTTCAACGCTGTGGGAATTGGGCATCAAACGGTCGAAAGGGAAGCTCGACTACCCCGACATCCTGGTACCAGATCTCATCGCCAACGGGTTCGTCGAACTTCCTATAACTGTTGCCCACGCCGAGCGGGCCGCGGCGCTGCCACTGCACCACCAAGACTCGTTCGACCGGATGCTCGTGGCCCAAGCACAGGCTGAACGACTCACCCTGGTAACTGCCGACCGCTTGCTCTCCTCCTACGACGTGGAAATCCTCGACCCCCGCCGGTGACCGCGGGGAGAGCCGCTAGCCCAGCCCGGCGAAGTAGTCGACCACGTCTTCGACGTACAGCTCGGGGGCTTCGAGGGAGGCGAAGTGGCCGCCGCTGGGCATCTCGGTCCAGCGGGCGATGTTGTACCAGTACTCCACCCAGGGCCGGGCCGGCCGGATGCCGTCTCCGGGGAAGTGGGCGAAGGCAGTGGGCACCTTCCAAAACCCGACCCCAGCCGCCCCAACCCAGGCATATTCGAGAAACGCGGCGAAGCCCGCTGACGCGGATGCCTCCAAATGAGGCAATGTGCCGCCAATCCACCATCGAGGGATGCCCTCTGCCTGCTGAACATAACTAGGCTTCGTCGGTGACCTTTGACGATTCAAGGTTCGACGTAGAGGCGGCGGCTGCCGGGGCATGGGCCCCCAGCCGATACGGGCCCGACGATGTGCTGGGCACCTACAACGAGGTCACTGACCAGAAGCGGGCCAACGCATTGGCAATGCTGGATTTGACCAGGCCGATCCGCACCTTTTCGATGGGTGACGGCATCTGGCCGGGGTATCCGGCATTCGCCGACCGCCAGTTCGCCCAGACCCTGGTGGTAGCGGGCTACGACCCCGGCGAGGGCTTCGAGGGACAGATCGTCAGCGGCACCGAGGGGCTGGGCCAGTCCAAGCTGGGCTATTCCGAGGAGAGGGTGTCGTACACCTTCAATATGAGCTCCAAGATCAACGGCTTCACCCACGCGGCAGTGGACGGCATCTTCTACAACGGCCACCGGGGCACCGACTTGGCCCGTACCGATGGGGTGACCGCTATGGACGTGCCGTCGTGGGGGCCGCCGCTGCTCACCCGGGGGCTGATGATCGACGTGGCCGATTATGTGGCCAGCACCTCCGGCGATGTTGAGGCCAACCAAGCGGGGCTGCCCCGGCTCATGGACCGCCACCGCATCACCGTCGAGGAGATTGAGGGCGCCATCGAGCGCCAAGGCCTGCCCTGGCCCGAACCGGGTGACGCCCTGTGCCTGCGCACCGGATGGATCAGCCTCACCCGGGAGGACCCCGAACGGTTCCTAGCCGCCTCGCCGGGACCGTGGATCGCCGAGAACAAGTGGCTGGCCTCCCATCGACCGTCGCTGGTGTCCACCGACAGTTGGATGTGGGGGGTGTTCGATTTCGAGGCCACCGGCGGCTGGGTGTCGGCTGGCCACCAGATCATGCTGGTGAAAGAGGGCATCCGCATGGCCGAGTCGATGAGCTGCGAAGAAATCGCCGCTGCGGGGGTGGACCGCTTTGTGTTCTGCCATTCGCCGTTTCGGGCCAAGGGGTCCACGTCGTGCTCGTCGCCCCCCATGGCTATCGCCAATCCACCGGAGGAAACCTCATGAGCATTTTGGACGGATCGCCCTTGACCGGAAAGGTGGCCTTGGTCACCGGGGCCAGTCGGGGAATCGGCAAGGGATGCGCCCTGGAGCTGGCCGTCGCGGGGGCCTCGGTGTATGTCACCGGCCGCACCACCGGTGCTGGTCAGCACCCGCTGCCCGGCACGGTGGGGGCTACTGCCGAGGAGATCGCGACCGCGGGCGGCAACGCGGTGGCGATGGCCTGCGATCACCGCGACGATGACGCCGTGCGGGCGGTGTTCGACCAGATCGCCGCCGACCATGGCCGCTTGGACGTGCTGGTGAACAACGCCTTCGCCATTCCCGACGAGCTGACCGCCATGCTGCCCTTTTGGGAGGTGCCCATTTCCAATTGGGATGACATGATGGACGTGGGCACCCGATCGGCCTATGTGGCCTCGGTGCTAGCCGTCCCGGTGATGATCGAACAGGGCACCGGTTTGATCGCCAACATCAGTTCCTCCGGGGCGGTCGAATACGCCTGGCACGTGGCTTATGGAGTGGGCAAGTGCGCCCTCGACCGCATGACCGCCGACTGCGCCCGCGAGCTCCGGGACACCGGGGTGTCGATGGTGTCGGTGTGGCCCGGCTTCGTGCGCACCGAGCGCATCGACATGGCCGTGGAGTCCGGGGTCGAGCTGCCGCCGAGCCTGGACCTGTCGGCCGCGGAGTCGCCCCGGTTCACCGGACGGGCGGTGACTGCATTGGCCATCGACGCGGACCGGTCCCGCCACACCGGTCAGGCCGTCTCGGCCCGGGACATGGCCGACGCCTACGGCTTCACCGACGTCGACGGCCGCCTGCCCGCCGGACCTCTCCACGACCGCACCGGCTAGCCGTTCACCAAAGGGGCGCCTTGACATCGCCCACCCTCTCTACGGCATGTTGGTCATGAGCCGCGAGGATGCTCAGGGAGACTTGCGATCAGGCGGGGGCGGAGACCGTCAGGCGGGCCATCTCCCGGCGCTGGGGGAAATGGTCGGCCACCGCGAAATGCTGGGTGCAGCGCTCGTCCCACAGGATGAGGTCACCCTCAGTCCACTCGTAGCGGATGGTGAAATTGGGCTGGGTGGCGTGCTCATACAGCATGTTGAGCACCGCGTCGCTCTCGGCCCGATCGAACCCCACCAGATGGCTGGTGAAGTTCTTGTTGACGTTGAGATAGCGGCGACCGGTGTCGGGGTGCACGGCGATCACCGGGCGCTCGGCACCGGGGAACTGCTCTTTGGTGCGGTCGTACAAGTCAACGCCGGCTTTGGACTTGAACGCCTGACCCTGCCCCATGTCGTGCCAGGCGGAAACCCCCTCGAGCCGGTCTCGCAGGGTCTCCGAAAGGCCGTCGTAGGCGGCGTACATGCTGGCGAACAGGGTGTCTCCGCCCCGGACGGGCATTTCGATGGCCCGCAGTGTGCCCAAGATCGGAGGGTCGGGGTCCCAGGTGACGTCGGTGTGCCATTTGTCCTGGTAAGGCGGGCGCTCCTCGTCATCGACGATGCGCTCCACCTTGGCCTCCACCCCGCCCGCCACTCGGCCGATGGGGTGGATGTAGGGCTGACCCCACGGGGCCAGTAGCTCCATCTGGTGGGAGTCTTCGATGGACTGGCCAGGGAACGCCAACACCAGGTGCTCCAGAAGCAGCTCGTATAGATCCTTCCGCTCCCCGTCACCCAGTGGTTGGCTCAAGTCGATGCCGGTCACCCGGGCCCCGAGCACACCCCCGATCGGCTCCACCGTCCATTCAGCCATGGCTGTCTCCTAGAAGAAGCCGCGGCCCTGCACGGCCGCGTTGGCCAGCCAAATCTCGAAGTCTTGGATCGACTGGGTCATGGCCTGGCCGATGAGGTCCAGCTTCCGCACCTGCTCGATGCGGGCGGTGGCCTGTTCCAGCTCCCGCTTGGAAAGCAGTTCGCTGAAGATTCCACAGGCGTGGGCCAGGCAGATGATCACCACGTCGCGGGGGCTGGGAATCTCATCGCTGAACAGCACTCCCATGATCCGCAGCTTGACCTCGCGCTCAGCCTCACCGTCGACCGTCGGGTAGCGGCGGGACCGGAACACCCACAAGAAGCGGTCGTCCTCGCGTTCCAGGATGCCCCGCTCCACCAGCCGGTCCAGCGTCGCCTCCCGGATCTCCGGCGCCTTCTGAGCGGTCTGCTCCACCCAGTGGCGGGCATCCCTTTCCTGGCCTTCGACACCCTGCCCGGCGGCGATCATGGCCAGAGTCGGATCCAGCAGGTCGTCGCCCACTGGGGTGGCATCGACCAGGACGAGGTGCTCCAAATCGGTGTCGATCCGGTTTTCCATGGCCAGCTCCATCAACACTGCTCCGGCCACTGCCCGGTCCATGGATGACTGGGACACATTGATGAACTTCCCGTCGTCGTCGCGAAGCAGCAATAGGAGGATCTCCTCAACGAATCTCAACACGGGAATCCCCTTTCAAGCCCTGCACAACGACGGCAAGAAGTGCCTTCGGCAAATCTCAACATGTGCCTAACCATAGGCTATGGTTTCCTCGCCGGTGCGGTAACATTTTCGGCTGCTCGACCTAGAGACTGTCGTCGGACCCAACCAAAGGAGAACGACGTTGACACCACAGCGGGAGTTGACTCGCATCACGCACCGATGCGCGGATAAGGGGTTGCCCCCTTCGATCCCGCCAGCGGTTTTGCCGCGAGCAGAAACGATCCACAACCAAGAATGGAGCATATAAACATGACTACGAAAGGCAGCGATTCGACGACGACCCCATCGGAGAAGGGTGTGAACAGCGAACAGCTCACGGAAGAAGAGATGGAGGCCGTCGCCGGCGGAATCGACTTCGACCCCCCAAGCGACGCGGGTTCCGCTTCGGCTAGGGGGAACAATCCCCCCTACTCGAGCCCGCGCAACTACTACGACGGCAGCGCACACAACAACGCAAGCGGACCGCCTCCCGCCCTGCAATAGGGCAGGGCAACCGCTGCCAACAGGTCTGATCTGGCTCAGATCTGTTGGCGGCGTGCCAGATCCCGGAAGGGCCCGTCTTCCTCGTTGAGTTGGGAGAACGTGCCCTGCTGGCATATCTTGCCGCCTTCGAGCACATAGATGCGGTCTGCTGAGCGGATCGTCGACAGGCGGTGAGCTACCACAATCCGGGTCGCGGCGAGCGATTCGATGCCCTCCATCACCGTGGCCTGGCTGGCGGCGTCCAGCCAGCTCGTGGCCTCGTCAAGCAGCACAAAGCGCGGCGATCGGACCAACGCGGCTGCGATCCGTATGCGCTGCACCTGCCCGCCCGAGAATGTGGTCGCCTGATCGCTCACCGGCGTGAGCAGCTGCATCGGCATTGCTCTGATGTCGGCCTCAACGCCGGCCAGCCGGGCGGCTCGCCAAGCGTCGTCGACCGTGTACGTGCCCGCCGCGCCGATGATGTTCTCCAGCAGGCTCCCCGGCTGCAAGCCGCTGTCCTGGAGGACCGTGCCGATCTGGCGGCGCACGCTCGGACGGTCCAAGTGGCACAGGTCGCGTCCGTCGAAGTACACGCTGCCGGTCACCGGCTCGTCCAATCCCAAGATGAGCCGCAGCAGGGTGCTCTTGCCAGAGCCAGAGCTGCCGACTATGGCGACGAATTCACCAGGGCGGACATGCAGCGAGACGTCGTCGATCACCAGCGGACCGTCGGCGCGATGGCGGAAGCTGACATGGTCGAGTCTCAGCTCGCCGTTCAGCGTGAACTCCTCGACACCAGCGGGCGCTGATTCGGGCACCGCCTGTAGAATGGGCTTCACCTGCTCATACGCGGGCTGCACTCCTGCCAGCGACTCGACCGCCCAGCCGATCTCCGTGACCGCAGCCAAGAAGGTCATGGACGCCACGTACACCACCAGGAACTCGCCGATCTCCACCGAGCCGGTGCCGCTCGCCAGGGTGACGGCCACCAGCGCCGCACCGGCAAGCGCCGGCAGTGCTGCGCAGAGAGCGACCAAGTGCTCGTTGACGCGCGAAACCTTCACGCCGGCCGCTTGGGCATCGCGATAACCCCGGGCCCAGAATGCGAACGACGCCGCCTCGCCGCCCGCCGCCCGCACCTTGGCCACACCGCTGAGCATCTGCAAAAGCTGACCGCCGAGATGCCTCGATGCATCATGAAGCTCGCGCAGCGGCCCAAGCTGCCGCATGCCCAGCATCACGACGGCACTCAGCGACACAGCGCCGACGCCGATGCTGACCGCCGCCAGTCGCACATCGTACAGAACCAGGATGCCCAGCGTTGGCACCACGAAGATGAGCGACATGAGGGCGCGGATCACCGCAGCCGACACACGGTCTCGCAGCGCCTGAAAGCTGCCCAGACGCTGCGCCAGCTCACCAGCCACAGTGCTGCGGAAAAAGCTCGGCGGCAGTGACAGCAGCCGGCTCCACGCCGCGGCGCCCACCCGGGCGGCGCTGCGGCCCTGCAAGCGCATAAGCATCGCACCGCTGAAGCCGCCGAGCGCCAGACCCACCAACGAGAAGGCCGACAGCGCCACGATCAGATGCACCGCGGCACCGCGCGCCTGAAACGGCAACACCCAGTCTGCCAGTATCCCAAGAACGATGGCGGGGGTCTGGGCCAACAACCCGATCACCAGCCCGACGATTATCAGCCGAAGGACATCTACGCCGATGCGCTTCGTGGCGATACGCAGCAGGTCACGCGCCCCCGCAGGCCGATCCGCGGGTAGGGACGCGTAGAACTGCCACGCTTCGGGCGCGAGCTTGTCGGCCAGCTCGGTGGTGACCTTGGCCCGGTTCCCGCGAGACTCAACGACGCGGTAGCCGTTCCATGCGGTCGGCACCAGCGCCACGGGCCTGCCGTCTTCGCGCCATGAGCCGACCAAGGTGCCGCTGTCGCCCCGCCACCACCGTTCGCCGGGTTGCAGGCGCACTTGGCGCAGGCGCACACCCGAGGCGCGGGCAACCTCGACGGGCGACGGCACTGCGATCGCCGCGCCCTGGCGCTGTGGCCAGCGGAACTCAATGCCCTCATATCGGCCAACGATGCGCAGGACTTCTTCCATCTGAGCGCCGGCCGTCCCCTCCGCGGCACGGGCACCGTACGCCAACGGCCCGCTGGCGTAGTTTTGGCGACCGCCCCGAGGGCCAAGGCTCGCGAGCGCCAGCGTCGCCCGCGCCTGCGACTCGCGGCGATGTGCCGATCGAGCGGCCTGCTCGTTGACCTCATCAGCCAGCAGTAACAACCGGTTCAATCGCTCGGCCCCCAACGCCACGACATGAAACTCATCCAGGGCATCGAGCAGCAAGCCGCGACGGGCCAGCTCACCTGCCGAGCACACTTTCAGCTGGGCGTCCTCGGTGATCGTGGCCCAGCCTTCGCCCGCCAGCGGCAGCCATCCGTTGCCTTCAGCATGCGGACGCTCGGTACCCAGGTAGGCGATCGGGAAGCCGTCTGAATCGCGGCGCTGCTCGTCGGGCACAACCTCAGCCCGCAGCCATGCCACCGCCTCGCTGCGGGCCGCTACCACTGAGGAAGCATCCACATGCACGGCCTTGGCGGTCGCCCCGGGGGCGACCAGCTGTGACAGCGGCGGTCGGTACTCGATCATCGACCCGACCGCGTTCGACAGCCCGAGCGCCCAAGCGTTCACCGCGTCGGCCAGCTCGTCCGCCGTGCTGTCATCGGCAAGCTCGGCCAATTCGGCGACAGTCAAACGGTACAGGCGGGTTCCCTCGAACCCCTTGGCCACGAAGCGCATCTGCTCGGTTTCCTCGGCAAGCCCGAACAACAGACCGCCCGCCCGAGTGCGCACGAGGTGTCGGGCGCCGGCTACGGGGCGGTCGTCCGCGTACTCCATCCCGAACACATCGACCACACCCGAGGCCACGTACCACACGCACCGCGGGTCGTCGAGCAGCACCGGCAGGTTGCCCGCGGTGTGGACCAGTTCGCCTCGCTGCCGCGCCAGCGCACCGAGATGGCCAGGCGACGCCGACAGGGGGTCGACTCCGCCAGAGAGCGTCGGACGGGGGGAGGGGGGAGGGGGCGGCTCGACAGGGGAAGTCATTGGGAGGCCACCAGTTCGGCGTAGATGCCATCCACATCGGCGAGCAGCTCGTAATGGGTGCCTCGTTGGACGATGCGCCCTTGGTCTAGCACCACGATCTCGTCGCTGTCGCGAATCGTGCTGAGGCGGTGAGCCACGATGATGCACGTCACGCCGCGCCGTCTCAGGGCTTCGTCGATCTGCTGCTCGGTTTCCGCATCGAGCGCGCTGGTGGCTTCGTCGGCCAGCAGCACCGCGGGATTGACCGCAAGGGCTCGTGCGATCTCAAGGCGCTGCCGCTGCCCGCCGCTGAAGTTCCTGCCGTCTTCATCCACCTTCGACTCATATCCGGTATCGCGACCCATGATCTCGTCGTGGATCAGTGCATCGCGGGCTGCGGCCACCAGCTGCGCGTCGGTGATGCTCGGGTTCCACATGGTGAGGTTGTCGCGCACGCTTGCCGCAAACAGCGTCACCCGCTGATCAACCGTCGCGATAGAACTGCTCATCACTTCGGCGGGAATCTCCTCACGCGGCGCGCCGTCATAGAGGATCTGCCCGGACCATGGCTCACGCTCGCCGTTGATGAGCGACAGCAAGCTGGACTTGCCCGAGCCGGTCGCTCCCACGATCGCCACACGCTGCCCTGGCTCGGCAACCAAGCTGAAGCCATCCACCAGCGGCGCCTTGCCCCGCCGGTACCCGAAGGCGACATCCCGCAGTTCGATGCGTCCGGCCAGGCGCAGCCGGCCCCGGAAGGTTGCGACTCCCACCGACGCCGATGCCGGCACCTGTCCGGCTTCGATCTGGTCGCGGCGCTCGGGCTCGGCCTCCAGCACATCGTCGATGCGTTGAAGATCGGCTTCAAGCAGTTGCAGCCCGTCGGCAAACTGCACGAACCGGCCGATTGGCACTAGGAAACTGCCCGCCAAGGCGAAGAAGCCGACCAGCGCGCCAATGGTCATCTCACCATTCATGACACGCCAGCCGCCGATGCCGTACACGACCACGGCGGCAGCCAAGGCTGAGAACCCCGGCAGCGCGGAGGCCGCCTGCCCGAGCTCGGAGAAGCGCTGGCGAGTGGTCAGTTCGCGGGCTTGGTGGCCGCTCCAGCGGGCAAAGAAGTCGTCTTCGGCCGCAGTGGCCCGCAGCATGTCCATATCGCGCAGCCCCGCGGCGGCGATGCTGTACAGCGATGCCTGCTCACTGCCCATCTGCCGCTCCTGGTCGGTGCGCAGCCTGCTCAACAGCCGCATCAGCACCACCATCGCCGCTCCGATAGCGGCGACTGCTGATGCCAGCAGTGCGTCGTAGAAGAACATGAGGCACAACAGCACCACGCTCATGAACATCTCCACCGCCAGTCGGGCCACATTCCCAGCGGCACCGTCGGCGACGCTGTTCACCAGCTGTACTCGCGAGGCGATATCGCCGACGTAGCGATGGTCGTAGTAGCGGCCGGGCAGGCTCAGCAGATGCCGCATCATCCGGGCAGAGCCGGCGACGGCGAGACGCAGTCGCAGCTTGCGGAAGGTGTACTGCTGCATCCAAACCAGCAGGTAGGTGAGCAGGCCCGCCGCAACGAACGCGCCGACGATCGTCGCGCCCCAAGACTGTTGCGATCCGGTGAGGACCTCATCGACCAAGACGCTCAGCAGCAGCGGCAAGACGAGGTGCGGTACCGCAAGAAGGATACCGGCAATGGCCGCGAAGACCAGCGGCCCGCGGCTGCCGGCCAGCCACGGCCACAGGCGGCGCACAATGCCGCGTCGCTGGCCGCCCCGGCGGAACTCAGGCGTCGTTTCAGGCACCAGCACGATGCCGGTGAAGGCGTCGTCGAATTCATCGGTGCCGACCGAGCGGCGGCCGTTGGCGGGGTCGTTGATATACCAGCGGTCACGCCGGAATCCTTCGAGAACGACGAAGTGATTGAGCTCCCAGTGCAGGATTGCCGGCAACCCGAGTTCCCGCAATGCGTGGGGCTCTTTGCGCCACCCGGTGACATTGAGGCCGTACTGCCGCGCTGCTGCGACAAGGTCGGCGGCGCTCGCACCGTCGCGGTTCACACCGCAGGCATCGCGCAGCTCCTCGGTGGGCACGCGACGGCCGAAGTAAGCCAGGACGCTGGCAAGGCAGGCTGTACCGCACTCGGTGACGTGCATCTGAGGCACCACAGGTGTGCGCACCCGCCGGCTCCGGCGGCGCCGGTTGTCAGGCACCACAGCTGTCGGAGCCGTCCGCAGAGGTGCCGGTGCTCATAGGCCCGGCTCAGCTTGCACCGAGTCCGCCAAGCAGGCCGATCGGCCGGTGCCGTGAGGTGATGATCCGGACATCGCATGTGTCCCCGTCATCAGTGCCGGTCGGCGTCGCATCATCGAAGCTGAGCATGACGATGCGCTGGGTCGCGGTAGGCGCCCACACAGCCACAGCAGGCGTTTCTGCCGACCCTGAGGCAAATGCCTCAACTCGGGCAGCAGAGACCACCGGCGTCGATGACGAAGGGGTGACCAGCGAGACTCGGGCTTCCATACCGGGGTCGACGCGGGCGGCCGCGTCAGCTTCGAGCAGCGTGGACACCTCCAGTTCGGCGACGCTGTCAGTCCGGATGGTCACCAACTCGGCGCCGGCAGGCACCTGCGTTCCGGCCGGCACGCCGACTGCGGTCACGACGCCGGCCTTGGGACTGCGAACCGCTGAACCCGCTGCCTGCATCTCGTTGAGAATGTCGAGCTCGGTCCGCGCCACTACCACTTCAGGGCCACCGGAACTGCTCGACTCGAGCGCTGCGAGGCGCGCCGCGGCCAACGCGACCCATGTGGCAAGGTCGCCGTTGGTCACGCGCGCCACAGGCTGACCAGCTTCCACCCGGTCGCCCTGACGCACCAGCACTTCGGCCACGGTGCCTGAGGCAGTCGCGACGGCATGGTGGCGCTCGCCAGGCTGTGTGACGACACACTGAGCAGTGACGCCCCGTTCGACCGTTCCGAAGACCAACCACGCTGCGAGTGCGCACAGGGAGATCGCGACCGCGGCGAGGATCACCCACTCGTGCGGTGCGGTGACGCGCAGCAGGCCGTCGATGGGCTCGATCCGTCCGCTTTGCTCCAGGGCCCGCTCGCGGAACAGGGGCCGTGAAGACCCAGGCGAGGCGTCGGCATCCTCGGAGCTCATCAGCTCAGGCTATATGAACTTCCATGTCAAGCCGGTGGTCGTTGGCGGTCAGTGAGCGCGCGGGGCTGCCAACGATGGGCGATGATTTCCTCGCCGTATTGTTGGAGCGCCTCAACCACCTGCGACCGGGTGTCGCCGGTAATGGGGGCTGCCATTCCCGTGACTCCGATGGCGGCTTGGGCCGCGATGTTCTCCAAGTGCTTTTCGGGGTTCCAACCCGATGTGCCCACCGCCCCCACTTCAAGGTCCATGTACTTGATGTCGATGGGCTCGGTGCGACCCACCGACGCGGCGTGATCGCGCAGGTAGGCGATCATGTCAGCCAGCTGGTCCAGGGTCTCCAGATGGGCCGACCGGCGGCGGGAGGCCAGGGCCGCCGGATTGGGCATGGGCATCCACCCCTGGGCCTTCTCGGCCACCCGACGGCGGGACAGCTTGGAGTTGCCCCCGATCCACACCGGAACCGGCGACTGCACCGGGGTGGGCAGACCAGTGCTGTTCGCGATTGAGAAGTTGAGCCCCTGGTAATTCACCGTCTCGCCGGTCCAGATCAGCCGCATAACCTCGAGGCTCTCGTCGAACAGGGCATTTCGCTGGTCGAAATCCACCCCCACTGCCTCGAATTCCGACTCCAGATATCCCACCCCCACGCCAAGGATGACCCGGCCGCCGCTGAGCCGGTCCACGGTGGCCACCGTCTTGGCCAAGATGGCCGGGTTGCGGTAGGGCAGCGGGGTCAGGTTGGTGAGCAACCGCAGCCGGGTGGTGGCCCCTGCCGCCACCGCCAGTGCCACAAATGGGTCGAGGGCATCGTGGCCCCCGCTGGCCAGCCACTGGTCGTTGGGCAACGGGTGCTCAGTCAGCGAGCAGGAGTCGAACCCCACCGCCTCGGCCGCCCGAGCGAACTCGGAGACGGCCTCGGTGGTCAGGAATTCGGGGTTCTGCGGATGGGCCATCAACGGGAGACCGAAGCTGAACTTCATTCCCCCAGTCTTCTCGATGGCTCGGTCATTTCGTCAACCGAGCCTCGAGCCTGCCACTTGGTCAGCGCCCGCTACACGAAGATCTGCGGTATCAGTACGCCCCACACGCTGGCGATGAAAATCACCATGGATCCGTAGTGTCGGCGAGTCTGCTTGGCGAACTCAGACCGGAATTCGGCCCGGACCTCCGCGAACCCCGTCTCCATCTCGGCCCGGATCGTCGCGAACTCGGCCCGGACCTCCGCGAACCCCGTCTCCATCTCGGCCCGGATCGTCGCGAACTCGGCCCGGACCTCCGCGAACCCCGTCTCCATCTCGGCCCGGACCTCCGCGAACCCCGTCTCCATTTCAGCCCGCATACTGGCGAACTCTACCTTCGTTTCGGCTTCGAATACCTTCACGTCGGCTTTGGTGGCCAGCTGGTCCCGCCCATCGGGCAACACGCACTTCATAAGCGTCTCCGTCGCCTCCTCACCGATAGCATCGGCCAGCCTGCTTACCAACTCCACTCGCTCGACTTCGCTCACCGACATCGCAAGCGTCCCTTCTCTTCGCACAAGACTCTGGAAGGGCACCCTTTGAAGCCGGTGCCGACAGCACCTTCACCTTAACTGCCACACCCCCGGTTAGCAACCATCCGAGCATCTCGCCTCAAGCCCAATGATCGCATTGGCCTCATAAGCAGGAACTGAGGGTTCAGCGCTGCATTCATTTTCTGCTGCACCAGCTACAGGGCTCGGTGCAGCACGATAACCGACGGTGCTCTCCGCCGATCACATGGTCGGCGGAGAGCACCCTCAGCTCAATGAATCAATGGCGTGAGGAGTTGGCTAGTTGCCGCCCTCTGTGACCTCGACGGTGCGGCGCTGGAAGTTGTTACCGTATACATCGAGTCCAGCCTCTTGGAGATTGGCAACCGCTTCCTCGGCGATGTCAGTGCGGAATGCGCCGGCATCAGGCGCCGCCTGAAGGATGCCCTGGGAAGTGGCCACGTCAATGGTCTGGTTGTACAGGGCTTGGTCCATAACGCCAACTCCACCGGGCGATGGCCAGATGAGGGCGTTGATCTCGTTCATCATCCACGTCTGGTGTGCCGGTCCGCCGAACGGCGGTGAGGCTGCCACCACGATGTCGACGCACTCTTGGAAGTTGTCGCGGCAGTGGATCCATCCACGTAGCGACGCCTCCACAAAGCGCACCGCGATGTCGCGGTACTCCTCATCAGTCTCGAGCTTGTCGGCGTCAGCCCAGATGGCGTCTTGCAGCATGGCCGTGCCCACGTCGTTCCAGTCGATGACCGAGAGGTCCTCGGGCTGGAACAGCTCACCGGTGGCGGGATTGATGGTTTCGAGCACCTGGGCGTACTCGTTGTAAGTCATCGCCTGAGCAGCGTCGATGTCGCCGTTGATGAGCGCGGTCATGTTGAAGTCCTGCTGCACCAGGGTCACATCGCTCTGGGGATCGAGACCCACGCTGACGAGGCCGGCAAAGAGCTCGAACTCGTTGCCGAAGCCCCAGTTGCCCACCAGCTTGCCCTCGAGGTCGGCCGGTCCGGTGATGCCAGCGTCAGCGAACGACACCTGCAAGGTGCCGCTGCGCTGGAAGACCTGGGCGATGTTGGTGATGTTCAGCCCCTCCTCACGAGGCACCAACCCGCGCGGCACCCACGAGATGGCGAAGTCAGCGCTGCCCGAGTCGAGAACCGTGGCCGGCACGATGTCGACACCGCCGTCGATGATCGTCACGTTCAGGCCGACATCCGCGTAGAACCCCAGGTCGCGAGCGGCGAAGTAGCCCGCAAACTGTGACTGCGGGACCCACTGAAGCTGAAGCGACACATCCTGGATTTCTTGGACTTCGTCATCGTCGTTGCCGCACCCGGCGGCCACGAGGCCGAAGACAAGCAGTACCGCAAGCAACCTCCAAATTCTTCGTGTGTTCATGTTGTTTCCTTTCATGTTTCGTCATTATGGGATCGGATTAACGAGTTCCACGGCATGGCCGCTCGCTCGAGCACAAGCACGACAAAATACAACACGGCGCCAATGATGGTGCCAGCCAGCACCGCGGCCCACGCCTCGTCGTATCGGGTAAGGCCCGCCGATTGCGTGATCATCGGACCCAGGGCGTCTTGTCTGCCGCCGAAGTACTCGGCGACGATGGCGGCGATAACGGCCAGCGATGTCGCCAGCTTCAGTGCGGTGAAGAAGAACGGCATGGCGTTGGGAATCCGCACTTCGCGGGTAATGCGCGAGCGGCTGGCGGCATACGACTCCATGAGCTCGATCTGACTTCGATCCACCTGGGTAAGGCCCCTAGTGGTATTGATGAAAATGGGGAAGAAGACGAGTGCCACCACGATGGTCTGGTTCGACCGAGGCGAGGTGAGCCCGAACCAGTTGTTGAAGATCGGGGCCAGGGCAATGATCGGAATGGCGTTGACCGCCACGGCCAGCGGCGTGATGGTCTCGTTCGCCGTCCGGAAACGAGTCACCAAAAGGGCGGCGATGATGCCCAGGATGATCCCGGCGATCAATCCCGACACCACCACGAAGCCGGTGATACGGGCACCGTGATAAACCTCGTCCCAGTTGTCGATCAGCGCACCGACGATCTCAGACGGGGCGGGCAGCACGAATCCGTCGGGATTGAAGAGGGAGAGGACGCCCTGCCACAACCCGAAGAGCACCACGCCGGCCACGATGGGGGCGGAGAACCCCTTCAGCGCGTTCACTCCTCCACCTTCCGCAGGGCGGTCCGCACCTCGGTGACCTTGGTGAAAAAAGCCGGGTCGTCGCGGGTGGAGGCGATGCGATCGCCGAGGTCCACGCCGATGACCGAGGCGATTCCCCCCGGACGGGGCGACATCACCACTACCCGGGTAGACAGGTACACCGCCTCGGGAATCGAGTGAGTGACGAACACCACTGTGGTCCCGGTTTCCTTCCAGATCCGCAGCAGTTCGTCCTGCATGTGCTCGCGGGTCATCTCGTCGAGGGCCCCGAACGGCTCATCCATCAACAGCAGCGATGGGCTGAACGACAGCGCGCGGGCGATGGCCACCCGCTGCTGCATCCCGCCCGACAACTCCGATGGGTGGTGCTTGGCGAAATCGCTGAGCTTGACCAGATCCAACATCTCCCCGGCCCGGCGACGTCGGTCGCCTTTCGACCATCCCATCAGCTCGAGCGGAAGCTCGATGTTCTTGGCCACCGTGCGCCAATCGAAAAGGCCAGCCGTTTGGAAAGCCATGCCGTAGTCCCGGTCTAGACGGGCCTGCTCGGCGGGCTTGGCATTGACCTCCACCGAACCGGTGGATGGGGAAATCAACGACGCTATCAGCCGCAGCAGGGTGCTCTTTCCGCACCCCGAGGGCCCGATGAGCGTGATGAACTCCCCCGGTCCGACGGACAGGTTGATCTCGGCCAGCGCCTCCACTTGGTTGCTCTTGCCGGGATTGAAAACTTTTGTGGCCCCGCGGATGTCTATGACAAAAGAAGACTCCCCCTTACCAGCGGACATGGCCTCGTCCATGGATGGAACCTCGCTCATGTCGTCGACTCCTGGGTTTGGTTGCCCACCACCAGCCGCTCCACCGCGGTCACCACCAGGAACACGAAGATCCCCAGGACGGCGGCCCCCAGAACGCTGGCAAATAGACGATCGGGACCGGTTGTGTAGTTGAACGCCTCTCGCAAGATCCGACGGCCGAGCCCGCCCTCGACACCGGCGGAAATCTCGCCCACGATGGCGCCCACGATGCTGGCCGTGGCCGCGATCTTGAGCGCCGCGAACAAATAGGGCAGCGACGCCGGCAGCCGCAATCGCCACAGCATCTGCGTCCAACTGGCGGCATACGACTCCATCAGCTCCTGGTTCTCCGGTCGGGGCGACTGCAACCCCCGCAGACCGTTGACGGCCACCGGGAAGAACGTGAGGTAGGTGGCGATGATGGAGACCGACATCCAGTCCTGCCACTCCCACGGGAAAACGTCAAAGTTCTTTCGGCCCCAGATCACGATGATGGGCGCGATGGCGATGAGGGGAATGGTCTGGCTGGCGATCACGTACGGGAGCAGTCCCTGCTCGAGCCGACGCCACTGGGCCAGCGCCAACGCGATGACCATGCCGATAACCAAGCCCACCATGAAGCCCGCAAAGGCCTCCCGGAGGGTGAATATGGCCTCATCGAACAGGATGTGCACATAGATCCGGTCTTGGCCGCCGGGGGTCTCCCCGAACTGGCCGAAGATCTCGCTCACCGGGGGCATGTTCAGGTCGTCGGTGCGGGGCAGAACCGATCCCACCACCGCCCAATCGTGCTGGGCGTCGTCGATGGCCTGGCCGAAGGCCTTGTAGCCGGTGTACAGCCCGGCGAGCAGGGCCAAGAACAAAGCGAAGGTCACCGTCTGGCGAGTGATTCGCACCACGGCGTCGCGGCGCTGCTCTTGGGCCGCTTGCTGCTTGATCCGGTGCTCCCGAACGAGGGGATCGTCCGTATCGGCGTCAATGTCCGTATCGGCCATCGAATCGGTGTTAGGCATACTGCTGCGTCCCTAACCGGTCATAGCCGGGATGATCCGCTGGCCGTACGCATTGAGGGTCTCGTCCTTCTGGTCGTGCATGAGATAGATGGCAAACTGGTCCACGCCCAGGGACTCCAGTTCCCGCAGCCGAGCCAGGTGGTCGTCCTCGTCGCCGAGCAGGCAAAAGCGGTCGATGATTTCGTCGGGCACGAAGTCGGTGTGGTCGTGGCCCGCTTTGCCGTGCCCGCTGTAGTCGTAGCCCTCTCGGCCGGTGATGTAGTCGGTGAGCGCTTGGGGCACACCCACCCCCTGGTCGCCGTAGCGGGCCACCAGGTCGGCGACGTGATTGCCAACCATGCCGCCGAACCATCGGCACTGCTCCCGCTGGTGCTCGATGTTGTCGCCCACATAGGCGGGCGCGGCCACGCAGATGTACAGGCTGTCGGGATCGCGTCCCGCCTCCTCCGCGGCCCGGCGGACGGCGGAGATGGTCCATTCGGCAATCGCCGGATCGGCCAACTGGAGAATGAACCCGTCGGTCTCGCTTCCGCAAAGGTGAAGCGCCTTGGGACCATAAGCCGCCATCAGCATCTTGAGCTCCGACTCCCCGGCCCATGGGAAGTGCTGCTGAGTACCGTTATAGATGGTCTCCCGGCCTTCGGCCAGGTCCTTGATAACCCCCATGGCCTCGCTCAAGGTGGCCAGGCTGCATGGCTGGCGGCCGATCACCCGCATGGCCGAATCGCCTCGTCCGATGCCGCATACGGTGCGGTTGCCGAACATCTCATTCAGGGTGGCGAACATCGACGCGGTGACCGTCCAGTCGCGGGTGCCGGGATTGGTGACCATCGGCCCGACGATCATGCGGTTGGTGGCCGAGAGCATCTGGCTGTAGATCACAAAGGGCTCTTGCCACAGCACATGGCTGTCGAAAGTCCAGCCGTAGTTGAAGCCGAGCGTCTCGGCCTGTTTGGCCAGCTCCACCACCCTCCATGCCGGAGGATCAGTTTGCAAGACAACGCCGAAATCCATTCCGTCCCCCTGGGGTGCCAGCTCGCGGCTTGAAGAGATCGAATGTAGCAGGGCAACCCATCGCAGTGTCTTTCACAGAGCACTCACCAGGAACAACCAAGGCCCGACTCGCAAGCAGTCGCCTATGCGACTTCTGCCACTTGCATTCTGCGATCCGCTCCATCTATACGACGGTGACCGAAATCTCCGTCAACTGGTTGATCCCATCTCTCTACCGGATAGGGCATCCAGATTCCCGATGCGCCGATCCGGCGCACATTCCCGCTCTACATAAGCCAAAGGCGCCTCGATATGGGGGTTAGCGGGTAAGCAGTCGGTATGCGGCTCGGCCTCGGTCGGCATCGTGGACGTTGAGGGTGTGCCATGCGGGGTTTTCTGGACTGCCCATCTCGGATCTCTTGCGGAGTCGAGCTTTGTCCTTCGAGGTCAGTTTGCTTGCGAGGATGAGGGGGTCTCCCACCAAGCTCAGCAACAGGGCCAGGTCTGCCCTTTGGGCGCTGGGCACGTCGTCGATATCGACTGCCGCTGCCTTGCAGATGATTGCTCCTAGCAGGGATGGTCTGGGCACGTAACCGGTCGATTGCTGGAATCGGATGGGCACGAACTCGGTGCGGCTGAGCGCTTGTGAGCCTCCAGGTACCTCGAGCGTTCGACCAGGCGGAGTTGTGGTGAGGTCGGTACGCGGGCCGAGGCCTTCGGGCGCTAAGACATCGATGCCTACACCATCGCGGCCATAGCGGTGGGCAAGCCCATCGGGTGATGCTCCCTCGAGGTCAAACCCGAGCGAGCCGAGTGCGTTCACAAACTCGCGTATTCCGCCCGCTGCGACGCGGGCATCGACCAAGACGTCGATGTCTGCGGAAACACGCGGAGCTTGGGCTTCGTTTTCGAGGGAATGAAGCAAAACCATCTGTCCACCGATCAGCGTCCATGCACCTTGCATCACCTCGGTCAGTTCAACGAGTGCAAGCCATAGGCGATCGTCCAACCCAGGCAAAACCGGAAGATCAACCGGTTCTCGGTCGATCGTCGGCCAGATGTTCACAACCGATTAAGGAGTTCTTGGCCCGCGCGTCGTGAACGCTCGTCAGCGGAGTCGAGTAGGTCTAGAGCCACAATCGGCAGGGGGGCATACCGCTGTCCAGGCTCAAATGGCCAGTATTCGTCACCCACCACTCTCAACTGGACGTTTGGCCGGTCGACTGCGTTGTCGAGCGCGTATTCATCAATCAGGCTGGCCAGCTCAGACCTGCGGATATAGCCCTCCGCCTGGTCGACGGCGACGAGGTCTACATTGTGAGAACCGAGAGCACTCACGCCGGAGGCGACAATCCCAGGGTGCTCCATCAATTCCCCTAAGACCGAGGGGTGGGCATAGAGCTGGTGACGCTCCGCACGACTGGCCAGTTTCCCGACGAGCGGCGCTATTCCGTCCTCAGCTCGTTGGCGAGCGCGGAACCGATCAACAGCTGACCCACCGACCTCGACGCCACTGGCCATGGCGAGCACGTCCCAAGCCGACGACGGGCACCATGGCCTTCCAGCGGGAACCCGGCGCCGGGCCGCCTGTTGGACTGCTCTTCGGTCGAGAACCCAATTTCGGCCAACTTGCTCACCCGCCAGGCGACCGTCCGCGAGCATCTGATGAACACGACGTCCGCTGACTCCGAGTTCATCAGCAGCTTCCAGGACGCTGATCATCCCCATATCAAAATACTACTTCTATCAGAAATATTTTGCAATAACTAGCAGCCAAACCCGATCAAAGGAGCCTGGCCCGGCAAACACGATGTTCTCGGCCGCTGCCCACCATCCGGGGCGGGTACCGGGCCGAAAAACTCGGCTGGTGGCGGAAGTCCCCGATGGCGGCCAACGGCACCACCGGAGCGAATCTACGAGGGCAACTCATCTCGTTTGACGGTGCCGACAATCCCGGGGGCCTCTTGCCCACTCGTCGATCACCAAGCAGCCAGAGACGGCGCTGAGCACACTGTCGGGGTCTTCCCTGGCGGCGCGCGCCATTCCGGGCCGCGAGAGGTCGACAGTCGCATCGGCGAACTAGGCAGCCGAGGTCGACTTGCCGCAACCCCGCGGCCCCACAAGCAAGATGGCGGGGAAATCTGGCAACAGGTCGTCACGCAATACGCGCTCGACGATCCGGGGGTATCGTGGCGAAACAAGCGACACAGCACAACGATAGACCCTGCTCCGAGCAACTCGCTATAGATTTCGCAGACAATTATCTATGTGATTTTCGCTAATTTCATTATGTGATTCGCGTTACCGATGCTCGCTAGGCCGGGGTGCTACCCGGGTGCCAGTAGCGGGTTGTCTGCGATGTCATAGCAGTCGTCGTTGTCGTGCATGTAGTAGTCGTCGTTGCCGGCGTCGAGGACTAGGTTTTCCCGATCCCAGTTCTCTGGCCCATCGTAAAACAGGTCGCGGTTGTCGTCGTTGTAACCGAGCACTCCAGTGGAGTTCGGCCCGCAGCCGATATCCGCTCGGAGCGCTTTCGCGAGATGCCTGGCTACTGAGATCCACCAGACTGCGTCTTCTCCTTGTGCGCCCACGCAATCTGTGGTGACTCCCACGACATATGAACGATGACCGCAGCCGGAGGTCGGGTTTTCGATGATTACGAGCAGTGGCGCTTGGGGATTCAGGCCGGACATTCGGCGGATTTCACTATGAAATTTGCGGCCAAAGTCACGGACAGCGTCTCTTGGCTGGTCTAGATGCACTGTGACCACAGATACAGAGGGCCCGTCGCGGGCGAACAGCGGGTGCCTGCCCCCGGTTTGGGAGCGGTACCACTTCTGCACCTCGCCGATCACGCTGGCTATGGACGACTCCCTCCCGGCTACCGAGGCGACGTCTGACGGGACCGCGTAAACCGCCTGAAACGGGATCCCGGTCGGAGTCGGGGTTAGTGGGGTTAGTGTTACGCCTGGTTCGGAGACCAGCAGCGGATTCCTATCGATGTCGTAGCAGTCGGTGCGCCCGTGCAGGTAGTAGTCGTCGTTGCCGGAGTCCAGAACTGGGTTTACCCAGTTCCGTCCTCCAGGACCTGCATAGATGACGTCGTTAGCGTCGTCATCGACATGGCCGATAGGCAAGTAATTCGGGGCGCATTTCCTCTGCCGCCATGCCGCGCCCAGAAGATGGACCAGTTCATGGGCGATCACACTTGAGAACCTATTTGGCCATCTGTCTCCGGGCTCGGGGGAAAACGAGCAATTGGCCAGTGGGAACACAATCACCGAACCAGAGTGCCTTGCACAAAGAAAATCCGATGCTCCATCGGGATAGAAGCTTGCCTCCATCACGATCAGCAATGGCGTTCTCGCAGGAAGGCGGAGGGCTTCCCTCACATGATCCGCTAAATCCGTTGTACCCGCAAAACGGCTGAGCGGTCGATCCAACTCAATAGTCTTCACCGATACCGAATTCCGGTCGCGGGCGAACAGCGGATGCCTCCCCTCGGTCTGGGAGCGGAACCATCTCTGGGCCTCCACCACCCCGGCAGCGATCGCCTCAGCGCGAAACACAACGGGCGACTTTCCCTGCGGCACTAGATACACCGCTTGGATGGGAACTACCCCGGCGTCAGGGCCGACCGAAGAGCTATCCCTCGGCCCGGGCTGCGCGCAGCCACCGGGCACCACCTGGGTGTCCACCCCGAAACGACAGCGGTACACGTTCAACAGCGCCTCCTGATCGCCAATCAGCCTGTCGCGAATTTCGATGTCGCCCGGTGCAGGGTGCCCCTCAAACACACCAGGCCCAGCCGGGAACCGAGACGGCTGCCCGCCAGCGCACCCGCCGGGCACCACCTGGGTGTCCACCCCGAAACGACAGCGGTACACGTTCAACAGCGCCTCCTGGTCGAAGACCAACTGGTCTCGAATCGCAATAGTCTGCTGCGTAACTGCCGACTGCGCGGCCACCGTCCCGGACACCGCTACCGCGAACCCCGAAACCAAAACAGCCACAACCACCAAAACAACAACTACACGCCGCATCTCTTCAAACTCAATCCGTCACAAAAATCCGAACCCGACGTCCCCGCTTCAACGCGTAGAGCCTCCAAAGGAGTAGCGAGCCGAGCAACAGAAGAGCCGCCAACGCTGGAAGGATAAGCGAGTAAAGAGGGCGAAGCGGAGGCAGCACCTCGACAGGCTGTGCCCCTGAAACCGCGGCCCCTGAACGGCCTCGTCCCTTGACCACGATCGCTGCTTCTTCCAGCGCTGCTTCTTCGGGGCCCAAAACCATGTACAGATTCGCCGTGCCCCGCCGGTCGGCAACCGAAGAGGCAAGGAACCTTCCACTGGGTTTCACCGAGGCGGTAACCAGGGAACCGGGTAGGAAGCCGGATACTTCTACGTTCCAACCTTGGCCCGACTCAAGGGTGATCGACCTGTCAGAGCCAAGAGTCAGGGTTTCGTAGTCTTGCGACGTATTGAGCAGATCGGCGGCGACACCGGCGGAGCGCTGCACGAATCTGTCGTTCATGGCGTTGTTTGCAATGAGAGCTTCGTCGCTACGAGACCATCTCAGCACCGCGTTGGCTAGCGCCTGCTCGCCTTCGAGGTTCGGTGCCAAGAATTCCTCGCTGAACTCGGCGACGGCGTCTTCGTTGAGTTCCTCGCCAACTACCCCAGGGATGCCTTGTTCCACCAGTGCGGCGATTGAGTCAGGACCAGCTTCAAACAATGGCTCGAGGCTGCGAACGTAGGGCTGGCTTGAGCACGCTGTATGGTCGGGGAGGTACGCGGTCTCGGTGGCGTCCACAAATAACACGGGCAAGCCCAGTTCCTGTGCGGCCAACGCTGCGGCTTCCAAAGTGCCGTTGACCGCGGAAACAAAGTAATGGTACAGGTTCAATTCAGCTTGAGTTAGGAGGGGGGTCTCTCCGCCATGCCAGCGCTCGAAACATGCTCCACTTACAAATGAGAAAGCCCGTGGTTGCGCCAAAAGCAATATGGGGGCCTGGCGCGATTCGCCCATGGCCGCGTTCAGTTCCTGATCGACGGCACCAAATGACCGCACCAACTCTGACAGGACCGAATTCCGTCGGGGTCCGCTGCCAGCGATTGATCCCTCAAGCCAGTCTTCAGTGGCCATGCCGGATATCTCAGAGTCGCAGGAAACGATCGAAAGCACGCACTCCTGGGTCAGTTCTGAAAGACCCAAGTCGGTGGCGCCGATGCTCAAGATCACACCGTTGATGGGGTTGCCTTCATCAAGGAGAACGGCGAGCTGGTTGATCTGGGAGTCGACACCTTTGGCCCAGTCCGGTGCAGTGAGATGTGCGATCAGGGCATTCGCACAGGCAAGAGACCTCTCTGAATCCTGCCCGAAAACCTCAAGCAGGCCGATGTTCCGGCCTTTTCGGCAACTGCCGTCGGCATCTCGGCCGTTTGAGCCCACCCCAGTGAGCAGCTGATCTCCCATGACCACAACCTGGCCTACCCCCACAATCGGACCCGCATCCTCGGGATTATTGAGGTTCTCAACCGCCACCGCGTCAAAAGTGGACACGACTTTTTTGGTGTTATCCGCTACCACTGACACTCCCAGCGCCAGATCGGCTCCGACGCTGCCAAAACTGGGACGCAATTCCCACGATGCCGTTTCCTCTGCGCCGGGAGCGATATTTCCAATCGCTACTGACCGGCGAGTTGGTTCCGGACCTCCGTCCACCTCGAGCGACACGACAACGTCTTTCGCGGCAACATTGCTGTCGTTACGAACCACCGCGTCCACGCGTTGTTGTTGCTCAGCCGGACCAGTAGAGGGCGCGACCGTATCAGGAACCTCAAGCGCAATCTCTAGCCTCGGAATCGAGTTGCGCTCCAAGAACTCTCCCAGTTCCTCGGCAAACTCGCTTTCCTGGCCTGAACTCTCCACATAGGTGCCCCCGGTTGCATCGGAAATACACCGGAGAATGCCCCTTCCCTCCTCGCTATCCACAAAGGCACCCGTATGGACTCTGATATCTATTCCCGTGGCGACAATATCGTTTGCAACTGCACATGGATCCGCGCAATTGGCGAGACCATCCGAAAAGAGAGCAATTTCGGCCTGTGAAATTCCAGCCCTTCGGATATCCTCAACGGCTGCTTGGAGGGCCTCCGCTGTAGGGGTATCGCCGTCAGCGTACAAGGAGCGAACTCTTGTTCTCATCGCAAAGGTTGGAGGAGAGAAATCGATCCACAATTCTCCAGAATTGCATTCCCCTCCTTGAGTAGACGGAAAGGTGCGAAGGGCAACTTGGCGTGTTGGGCTAACGGTTGACAAGAATTCAAGCATGGACGCCTTAGCCAATTCTAGCTTTACTTGCCCATCAACGATCTCATCCATCGACCCTGACGTGTCGGCAATCAATATCACAGGAGTCTCTCCCGTTATTTCTTGTATCGCGTCAAAGTCGATCTGAGTATGCGGCGATGATTCAGACAGTGAAGGATTTCCAATAAGTGAAACCGTCATTCGACTCTTGGCAAGACTATCGAATGTGGCATCCCATGCGTTGACGACCAGTGAAGCCACGGCTGTAATCTTGCCTAAAGTTTTCGCAACTCCTTTCATTCGGCCACTGTCGAGAGTGCTCAGAACATTATCTCCGGCAGCGCGAGCAATATTGTCCGACAATCCAACCAAATTGGCAGTTTCTGTTGCAACATCAGCAGCCAATTGAGGATTTTGGATTAGATTGAGTATGCAAGCGAGGAGTGGTTCAAGATATGTTAGGAGATTCGTGCTAGCTTCGATGGATCCACCATCAGCAATGACAAGGTCGTACGCGCATTTGGATAACGCTAACATTGCCACCAGTTCTTCGTTTAACTCCATTCCGCCGATGACGCTAAATATCAGGTTAGCGAATCCTATCGCTATAGTTTGATAGGCATGGGCAGCAATTTGGACATCCTGAGCAGGTCTCGCGAGACTATATGACATAGTCTGGCCACCAAATAGGAGTACAGATGTATCTCGCTGGCTCCGCTCATTGAACCAGGTTGTCTCTACGATTGTTGCCAGGTCGACCAGCAACGGTCGCATCCAATCAGTTTGCAGGTCTACCCACAAGTTCTTCTTCGTCCTGGGAACTTCCATGAGTTGTAAAGTAGCGCGGTTGGACTTTATGAGAATTTCGACCGCCTCAATACCGTCAATTGGATCACTGGATTGGAGACAAATGTGGACTGATGACAACTCTTCTTTTCGGAGACTTGCCCAGAAAGGAGCGTCATTTCTACAAGGCGGTGGGTCCGTGCGACCTGTAAGGTAGTCGAATACAAAGTCTGTTGCTTCATAAATCCAATTCAATGGATTCCACCATCCACCCCAGAACTTGGAAAAGTCCTGCACGTATACGGTAATCGTGTTGGCGTCGATGTCCCATACGCCAGGGACGAATGAAGCTTGATTGTTTTCCCCTACGTGCCATACCCCAGGTATGGAATCGGCAGCAGGCTCATCGGGGAGAGCAAGAGTCAAGATATATTCTCCCGACGCTTCCACGTCACTTTTTATTTCTACGCCGTTACCTAACAGGCCGTCGGTATCAGAGGCATTTTCTGAAGATGGAATTATGGACATCTCGATATCGGTTGGTTCTACTCCTACAGTAGAACCAGCAAAGAGAGTCGCGTTGTTGGTTTGAGCTAAGACACGGAATCGCTCCGATTCGGACACCTCACGCAAGGCAGATGCGTTCGCTTCTCCTTCTCGTTCTGTCGAATCACTCTCGCCAGATACCTCCGCGATCCAATCGTCATGGAATGCAGAGCTAATGGGTATGTTTGATCTGGCAGGAGCAGTTGCAAACTCATTTCGCTCCGAGGTCCCACTCAGGGATGTATCGCGGTCGTAGCCGCGCAGATCTTCGATGCCGTCTTGGAGCAGGCCCTGTTGCCAGGTGGCAGCTATTGCAACGACCAGAATGACGACGACCGTGGCCTGCCAGCGCCTCATTTGTCGTCAGCTATTGTTGAGTTGAGGGGTTGCATCCTGAAAACGCCAGACAGCTATCGCGAGGAAACTTCGAGCACGATCGACCGCTCGAGAATTTCCCCGGTAGATGGAGTGGACGCCAGCACTGTCCCAGGGGCGGAATTGGGATCGAAGCGAAGTTGGATAGTCGGTTTCGCACCGAGATCTTCGAGGAGGGCCTGAGCGTCGTCCGCTGAGAGCCCTACCAAATTCGGCACGGCAGCCTCAACGGACACCACCAGAGAAACGCTGCCCGAAAGGGCTGAGCTGGCTGGAGGGTCTTGGAGTAGTACGAGTCCTTGCTCCAGCGCGGATGGCTGTTGAGCCACATTGATTGCATCGGCTGGTATCCCGGAGTCGAATAGCACGCGGCGAGCCTGATCAAGCGGCAATCCTAGGACTGCAGGCATCCGGCCGAGTGGTGTATCTGAGGGACTAACGACGGAGACGGGCCTGTCGACAACTGCCTCGACCCTCAAGGATGCCTGTGAGTCGCCTCGTGCGTCTCGCACCCACCAGCCAATTGCTGCTCCCGCCACCCCTACGCCAATGGTGAGCAGTACTATTGCCCCAAACCTCAGGTTCTTAGGGCTCCATATTGAGCATCCCCCTTTTGGCCGGTCACCTCGATTAGGAGGTAACCATGTCATTGAT
>JAPOVT010000021.1 GCA_026708015.1 bacterium | reverse complement strand
GTCGAAGTCAAGCTGGGCGGCTACGAGCAGATCGAACAAGCTGCTCGCTCACTGCTCGCTGTGAAGCGCAAGGTTGACGAGTCCAAGATGGGACCTGCTGCGAAGCTTGTCGTAGTCACCGCCGCCGATGGCTATTCGTACGAACGCCCCGACGGAGTCTCAGTAGTGCCGCTGTTCGCCCTCGGCCCCTGAGAAACGAGCGCTCTCGCGAAAACGTGGGATTTGACCTGCTGGACTCGGCGGGGAGGTTCAGGCTCGCGACGAATCCCGGCTACGAAGCGTCGGAGTCTGAGTCTTCGGGGACCAACTCGTCGCTGTTGCTCTCGTTCGCCTCGAGCACTTCTCGGTGTCGGAGCTCTTCCCGCTTGCGGGTGCGGCTTCCACGACGGACAAGTCGATACGGCACCAATAGTAGTGAGAACAACACGTACCAGCTGAGCACGAACAACCACACGACAGCGATCAGGAAGACCGCGAGAAGACCGAGGAGAAAGCGAACGGGCAATGGCCCGACGCGTGTCAGGCGCCAGATCCTTGCGGCTGGCCCGATGAAGCTCATCGGTGCCTGAACGACGACCTTCTCGGATTCAAGGCGATCCTCAGAGGCTGTTGAGTAAGTTGTCGCTGGTAGACGGCTCGATTCTCCCGGCCAACTCACAGATATCTTCCAAGACCATCGCTGCGTTACCGCAGGTGGGCGGCGGTGCGGCATTGTGGAGGATCCGTTCCTGCGCCGCCACAACCCAGACCCCGCAGTTCGTCGCGCTGCGCAGACTTTCGCGACAGCCTCTCAGGCATTCGTGTCCTTCCCGTCGAGCGCTTCGTGGAGCTCATCCAGCAGTTGAGCCGAGCGCGAGTTGCACCCCGCGCAGGTCTCGATTGCAGACTCGGCGAACCGCCGAGAGAGAAACAGCCCAAGGCACTTCCAAGTCCAGCGCCACTTGCCGATGGACTCACCGTCGCTCGCGACATAGCTCCACAAGTTGGCGCCTACAGGCGGCCGGCACGACAACACGTCCTCGTTGAAGGAGATCGTTGTCCTTGGCCCTCATGTGCTCCTCAGCACCCAGGGGAAGGTGCTGGTGCCTCCCGCATCGCACATACCGTCGTGGGCACCCTCGGTCAGTTCGCTCGTTGACCGTCCAAAGCGTGGTACCGGACTGGCCGTAGGTGCACCAACCACGCCGCCAAGCCAAGACTTGGCGCATCAGCGCATAGAGCGCCGCGAGGACGTACAGAAACGGGGCGAGTGCTGCGATCTCAGCCAGTTGCTGCACATGCCGAACGATACCGGTGGACCCAGATTCAGAAGGTGCCGAAGCGGGCTTGGGCGTCCGCGCTGGTGATGGACCTAGCTGAGGCGTCTCCGTCGAACTCGGACAGGTCGCCGAGCCGGGTGAGCTGGGCGTAGCCGCGCAGCTGGTGCTTGGCCATCTGCACCGACAGCGCCGGCAGATCCAAGAGGCGTGCCACCCAGCGCTCGACTGCGGCGTCGAGCTCGCCCTCTCCTTCACATACCTCGTGCGCCAGGCCCCACTCAACGGCCGTATGCCCATTGACCCGTTCACTGGTCATGACGAACTGCCGGGCGCGGGACATGCCCATCTCGGCAATCAGCCGGGGCGTTGCGCCCCATGGCAGCGGCACGCCGAGCTCCACCTCGGGCACGTACCACAGTGCATCCGCAGTGGTGATCCGGAAGTCGCAGCTCGTGGCGAAGCAGTTTCCGCCACCGATGGCGTGGCCGTGCACGCGGGCGATGGTCACTGCCTCGCAGTCCTCGATAGCACGGGCTGCCCGGCGGCCGAGCTGGTTGATGTAGCGGGCCTCGCGGTCATTCGCCGCAGCGAGCGGACCTTCCTTGCGGTCAGCGCCAGCGCAGAACGACTTCCCCCGCCCGCCCAGCACCGCCACCCGGAACTGCGTCTGGCCGTTCAGCGCCGAGAACAGATCGCCCACCTCGCGGATCATCAACTGGTTGTGAGCATTGCGCGACTCCGGCCGGTTCAGCCACACCCGCAGCGTCTCCCCATCAGACTCCAGCTCAATCGTCTCCAACGACGGCAACTCAAACGCCAACAGGCTCATGCCCACAATCCTTGCCCACCACGACGCTCCGCGCCGCCGTCTCAGGAGTTCTTCGCCACCCTCTCAAGAGCAATGTCGTAGACCGTCTTCACCTGGCTCACGACATCGTCGAGAACATCGTCATATGACGCGCCGAGCCGGATGCGTATCGGAAGCCATATCGGTACGTCAGGCTCCCAGTGATCCGGCAAAAGCAGCTGGCAGCGCAGCGCATCCGCGTCGATGGCCTGACTCAGCTCTTCGTCCAGGTAGAGCCAGATCGGCGCTCCTTCTTCATCCCCCCAGAATTCGAAGCTGACGCCGATCCAATGCCGCCCCTCAACGCGGGCGAAGCGGAAGCTTCGTCCGTACCCGTCCCAACTGGCCGCTGCTCGCAGACCGCTGGTGTCCATCCACCCCGTGTCTACGCCGCGTGCATTGACGAGGTCAGAGACGATCCGATAGAGATCACTGATATGACGCGGCACTCTCAGAGGCTGTTGAGTAAGTTGTCGCTGGTAGACGGCTCGATTCTCCCGGCCAA
>JAPOVT010000020.1 GCA_026708015.1 bacterium | reverse complement strand
GCCAAGATCGGCTGTTGCGAATCGAGTGGCGCCGGATGGGAGCGAGGTCTGACGATGCAGGACGCAGCCGATGTCGACATCCTTGAGCCCGACGCGCCGCCGAGACGGAGGCGTTGGTGGTGGGCCGTCGGCGGCGGGGTGCTGCTTCTGCTGCTCGCCGCTGTGGCCGCCAGCGTGTATTTCCTGGTGCCGGGAATGCAAGGCTCCGAGCCAGAGAACACGGCGAAGTACTTTCCCGAGGACACCGCGATCTACAGCTGGGCAACGTTCTCACCGGGCATCGGCCAAGGCGCTGAGATGCGCGAGCTGTGGAACCGCCTAGAGGAGTTGCCCGGGTTCAAGGACGCGGTTGACGGCCTGCTCGAGGACGCCGAAGCAGAGACCGGCATCGACTTCGAGCAGCAAGTGCTGCCGTGGATCGGACCCGATGTGTCGGTGGGCGTGCTCAACCTCGGCGCAGGAAGCCAGGCAGGCGAGCTGGTGGCGCTCATCGGCGTGCGGGACCACGGTGCCGCATCTGCCTTTGTGCGCGACCTATCGGGCAACGCGCAGCAGGACTGGGTATCGCTCCAGCGCGACAACAACATCCACGGATTCGAGGTGCGAACCGACTGGGGCACCGGGGTAGGGCTCGCGCTGTCGAGCGACTGGCTCGTGCTGGCCAGTTCCGAGGATGCGTTGAACGATGTTGTGGAACTCATGGCGACGCCGGAACAGCGGTCTCTGGCGGACAGCGACAGGTTCCGGCGAGCCCGTGCCGCGATGAGGGATGAACGGGCCATGTCGGCATATCTCGACCTGGAAGCCGTTGTGGGGTTGGCCTCAGAGCTGTCCGGCATCGGTGAGGTCGCGGTGCCGCCGCTCGATCATGACGATCGGAGGGGGGCGGTGCCGGTGACAGTCGGCGACGCGGTGCCGGGCGCACTGGACTCCGTGGACGAAGCGGACATCTTGGTGTTCGACGGCGAGGCGGGCACGCAGTATCAGATCGATGTGGCGCTCGGAACGCTGTTCGACTCCGTGGCGACGCTGTACGACGCCGACGGCATCGCATTGGCTCAGAACGACGACCTCGGCCTGTCGTTGGCGTCACGCATTGTCTGGCTCGCCGAGCACTCTGGGCCTTACTACGTCGTGGTGGAGGGCTACGCCGGCGATACGGGCTCCTACACACTTGCCGTCAACGCAGACACAGAGACCGCCGACGCAGCCGCTGACACTATCGGGGATTCGGACGTACCCGACTGGATGGCCCTGTCGGTCGGCTTCGTCGACTTGGGCATCGTCATCGAGTGGGCCAGCCCTCTCGGCTCCAGCACCTTCGCCGACATCGCCCTCGACGATGAGCCTGCGGCACTGCTTCCCGATGACACCGTGTTCTTCGGTGCTGCTGCATTCGAACCAGACATGGACCGCTGGCGGACCGAACTGAGCACGTACACCGTGGCCGACGTCCTGGGCGCCGACGTGGCCAACGAACTTGCCGTCGAGACTGGCCTCGAAGCCGATTCCACACTGGCCGAACTGTTGGATGACGTTGCCGAAGTGATCGACGGCGAGATCGGCATCAGCCTGGAGGAAGACCTCTTCGACCTCCTCGGCGGTCAGGCGCTGATAGGCGTTCGCGACTTCGACCTCGAGCGATTCGCAGACCCTGACGGCTATGCAATCGACGCCATAGCCGCGGTGTCCTACATCCCCGGCGGCGAGGAAGGCCTGAGGCGCACAGTCGACAAGCTCGTGGACCGGCTCGAAGAGGCTTGGGGAGTGAGCTTCCCGGCCAAGGCGCCGAAGGACATCGGCGCCGACCATGAAGCCGTGACATTCGGCGGCGCAGACTTCGAAGACGCCGCGGCATACTCGCCGGCTTATGTCTTCCACGACGGCTACATGACCGTCGCTACCACCGAGCGTGCGCTGCAGTCGATCGTGGACGCGCAGAAAGGCACTCGAGGCACCCTCGCGGAGACTCGGGAGTATCGGCGGGTCCGTGACAGTCTTCCCGACACCTTGGACTTCCTCGTGTACATCGATCTGCACCGCATCATTGCCGGGCTCGACCCCGATGCGATCGACCTCGATCCAGACCTCTATCACGTACTCGAGAGTGTGTTCGGCGCAGTCGCCGTAGGCGCCTCGTCGGACGACGACTACGCGCGGGCCTCCCTGGTGATGACCCTGTTCCCGCAATAGCGGCGCGGTCGCGTGGGCGGGGCGCCGGAGCCGTACGGCGTCACGGCCGAATCGGACGGCGCCACGGTTCGTGTCTAGCGTGTCCACGCTGGCCGGGATGTACATGCCAGGGTTCGCCCGGGCCGCAAACGGGG